>NZ_JBWKVR010000020.1:0-110544 GCF_059421805.1 Rhodoferax sp. GW821-FHT02C08 | reverse complement strand
CTGCTGCGCGCGGCTGTGACGACCCAGCCACTTCCATTGACTGTTCTTCGATACTCTGAGGCAAGTAGCTAATCAGGCAAAAATGGCTGCTAGCGCAGGTATTGCCTGCGCCAGCTGCTATCAAATCTACAGCAAAAACATGGCTGCCGCCACGGCGGTAGGCACCAGCGCCCCAGCCAGCAAGCCCAGTGCGCCGATGGACTCTTCATTAAAACCACGCCGCAGCAGCGCCACACCCGCCGGGTTGGGTGCATTGGCAATCACCGTCAAGCCCCCGCCGGCCACGGCACCGGCTACCAGCATGTACTGCGACTGGGTGGAGATGCCCTCGATCAGCGATCCCAGATAGGTCAGCGCCGCGTTGTCCGTCAGCGCGGTCAGCCCCAGCGCGCCAAAGAATAGCGCCGTGGGCGCCAGGCTGGACACGATGGGCTGCAGCCACCACTGCTGCATGCCGCCCAGCACCACCAGCCCGGCCAGGAAGAAGCCGACCAGCAAACCTTCTTTCAGAATGAGCGGGCTTTGGTGCTGCGCATAGGCCTGGGTGTAGCCGATGAAGAACAGAAACAGGCCGATGAACACCACCGGGTGGTGCGCAAACACCACCACCGCAGCCAGAAAGCCCAGGTGAATCAGACTCACCAGCAAGGGCACCGGCGCACCAGGACCCACGCTGCCCGCGGCAGGTGTGTGCAAGTGGCGGCGCAGCAGAAACACCAGCACGGTCGCATTCACCAGCACCGCCACGCAGGCGCGCCAGCCGAAGGTACTGGCCATGAAGGCGCTGTCCCACTGCCAGGCGGCCGCCACCATCAGCACCGGCGGCGCGGCATACGAGGTCAACGTGCCGCCAATCGACACGTTGACAAACAGCACGCCCAGCGCGCCGTACTTCAGCCATACGGGCGGGCCCTGGCGGAACACCAGCGGCGCCAGAATCAACGCGGCCAGCGTCATGGCCGCCGGCTCGGTGATCAGCGAACCCAGCAGCGGCACCAGGGCCAGGCCCAACCAGGCCAACACCACCGGTGTGGGCAAAGGCACCAGACGTGCCACGGCCATCAAGCTGCTTTGCACCAGCGCCAGCACCGGGCGCGATGCGGCCACCACCATCACGACGAAAACAAACAAGGGCTCGGTGTAGTGGCGCGACTCGGCATAGGCCAGCGCCTCGGCGCCTGTAGTCAGCAGCGCCATCGCCACCACCAGCACAAAAGCCCACAGGCCAAACACCACCTCCACCTCGCCCAGGATGTGGAACAAGCCAGCATGGCGCGGGTGGCGGTGGGCCAGGCCCTCAAACCATTTGGCGGCAAAGGTGTGCAGCAGCGCCAGCGCGAACAAGGCGGCGGCGACGGTCTGTATCAGTGAGGCTTGCATGGCATGGGTAGTAAGTAGGTTGGATACATCACAGCTCGGCCAGCGGAATGCTGCCTGCCTCTTCATCGGCCTTCAGCAGCCCTATCAGCTCGGCCAAATCCTGGTCCAGCCTTTGCAGGCTGGCTGCAGGCAGTTTACCCAGAGCCTGCGGCAGCACGCCCTCAAACGGGCCGGGCACCTGCTGCAGCACGGCCAGGCCGGCGGGCGTCGCGGTCAGGCGCACATTGCGCCGGTCCTCGGGCGCCTTGTCCAGCTGAACGAGTTCTTTGCGCTGCAGGGTTTTGACCAGATTGCTGGCGGTGGACTGGTGGATGTCCATGCGCTGGGCCAAAGCCCCCATACCTATGCCCGGGCTGTCGCGCACAACTCCCAGCGCCCACACCTGGGCGCCCCCCAGGCCCACCTGGTTCTCCACCTGCTGGAAATGGCTGCGCACGGCGTTGAACACCACGCGAAAGCGGCGTAGCACCTGGGCGGTGCTGGCGGGGTCCACAACGGTCTGCTTTTTACGGGTCATGTCTAATTATATTTGGGGCAATATAAAATCAGGCACTGCCTCTCCACCCCCTCCCCCATGGACCCACATCCCCGTGTTTTTTCCGCGCTGCAGCGCGAGGTCGCCGACTGGCGCTTATGGGCCGGCCGCGCGGTGGTGCTGGGCTTTGCCGCACTCGCCGGGCTCATCGTGGTAGGTTTCACCTGGCTGACGGAGCATGCGCTAGCGTACTTCTCACAACTAAACCAATATGCCTGGTGGCTGCCCCTGCTGTGGACGCCGGCCTGCACGGCGGCCATTGTGTGGCTGACGCGGCGCTTTGCGCCTGGTGCGGCGGGCTCGGGCATTCCGCAGGTGATGGCGGCCATGACGCCCGGTGTGCCCACGGGTGCACGGGCGCTGTTTGTGTCCCTGCGCCTATCGGTAGCCAAGATGCTGCTGACGGCCTGGGGTTTGCTGGCCGGCTTGTCGCTGGGGCGCGAAGGCCCGTCGGTACAAATTGCTGCGGGCGTGATGCACCATGCTCGGCGCTGGCTGCCGCGCGGTGCCCGCGTGTCCGACTACGGCCTGCTGCTGGCCGGCGGCGCTGCCGGCATCGCCGCGGCCTTCAACACCCCGCTGGGCGGCGTGATGTTTGCCATCGAAGAGCTGGCGCGCAAGCCCGAGCAGCGCAGCAATGGCCTGGTGCTGGCGGCCATCGTGCTGAGCGGGCTGATGGCCGTGTCGGTCTACGGCAACGCCACCTACTTCGGCGTGATACGGGTGGAGAACCTGGGCTGGGCCCTGCTGCTGCCCGGCCTGCTGGTGGCGGTGCTGAGTGGTGCCGCGGGCGGGCTGTTTGCGCGGCTGCTGGCGGTGTCGCTGGCGGGCAGCTCCAAAGACCGGTTCAGCCGCTGGCGCAAACAGTCACCGGTGGGCTTCGCCGCAGGCTGCGGCTTTCTGGTGGCGCTGCTGGGTTGCGCCAGCCAGGGCACGGCCTACGGCAGCGGCTACGGCCACACGCGGGCCATGCTGGAAGGCGCAGGCGATGCATCGGCCCTGGCGCCACTGTATGTGCTGCTGAAGTTCTGCGCCACCTGGATCACCAGTTGGGCCGGCGTGCCCGGCGGCATCTTTGCACCCTCGCTGGCAATTGGCGGCGCGCTGGGCAACGACATCGCGCAACTGACCCACTATGCCAACGCCCCCACCCTGATTGCCCTGGGCATGGTGGGCTTTTTGGCGGCGGTGACCCAGGCACCCATGACCTCTTTCATCATCGTCATGGAGATGGTGGACGGCCACGGCCTGGTGTTGAGCCTGATGACCAGCGCGCTGGTGGCCAGCGGGGTATCACGCCTGGTCAGCGCACCGCTCTACGCGTCGCTGGCAAATTTGCAACTGGAGCGCCTGCCCGAGCCTTTACCTATGCCACCCACACCGCATAGCAGCAGCTTGCACCACTGAATCTGCAGTTCGTCGCAGCCCGCTAGCCGTAGCGCGCGGCCGCCGGCACAGTGCGGGCATTGCCATTTCACTGCCGCCCGCCATGCCGATTGCAACGCTCACACCCCTGATCGCCGTCCACATGACCGCCGCCCTGCTGGCCGTGGCCACCGGCCCTGTCGCCCTGTGGGCGCGCAAGGGCCGCAGCCAGCGCCCACGCCTGCACCGGGCTTTTGGCTATGCCTGGGTGACGCTGATGCTGATCACCGCCACGTCCGCGCTGTTCATCCGCGATTTCCAGCTGCCCAACGTGGCGGGGTACACCCCCATTCACCTGCTGGTCGTGGTCATCGCTGTCTTCCTGTTTCGCGCATTCCACGCTTTGGCAGGCGGCGATATTGCGACCCACCGCCGTGTCATGCAGAGGCTGTACTTCGTAGCCTGCGTGGTGACCGGACTGCTGACCCTGCTGCCGCGGCGTACCCTAGGCCAACTGGTGTGGGACCAGTGGCTGGGCTGGCTATGAGCATGCACAATCCCCACCTACCCCGGAGCCCCCATGTCTGCTGACCACTACGATGATCTGGAAACCTTGGCCCGCCGGCGCGCGGGCCGCAAGATTGGCTGGTACATCCACGCTCTGGTGTTTCTGGTGGTGAACACTGGGCTGGCCTTTTTGTCGCTCTACAACGGCCGGCACTTTGTGCTGACCTCGGCCTTTGGCTGGGGCCTGGGTCTGCTGATCCATGGCCTGGTGGTGTTCGTACTGCCACCGGGCAGCGGCTGGCGTGAACGCCTGGTGCAGCAGGAGCGCGCACGCCTGCTACGTGAGCGTGAGCGGCAAAACTAGCCGCATGCGCCTGAGCAGCCTGCCCCTGCCGCGTGTGCTGGCCGTACTGGTCCCCGCGCTGGCACTGAACACCCTGATCGCCCTGGGCCTGACGCTGGCCGGCCCCTACGACCTGGCCAGCAACCTGGTGTTTTCGCACTGCATAGGCCTGGGCATCTGGGCGGCGATAGAACCCGTGTCGCGCCTCTGGGTCTGCGACATCGAGCGCCAATGGCGGCGCCTGCTGCTGATCGTGCCGGCCGGTGTGCTCCTGGGCTACCTGGGCGGCAGTGTGCTGGCCCGGCTGCTGCTGGATTTGCCACTGGACTGGCACAGCCTGGCCCGCCTGCCCTACCTCGTGCTCAGCCTGGTTGCCGGCGCCGGCGGCACCTACTACTTTATCAGCCAGTTGCTGCTGCGCCAGGCGCGGGAGCGTAACGCCGCCCAGCAGCTACATATGGCCGAGGCCCGGCTGCAGCTGCTGCAGGCCCAGCTGGAGCCGCACATGCTGTTCAACACCCTGGCCAATCTGCGCGTGCTGATCACGCTGGACCCGGCACGCGCCACTGCCATGCTGGACCGCCTGGTGAATTTTCTGCGCGCCACGCTGAGCGCGTCGCGCCAGACCATGCACCCGCTCAGCGCCGAATTCGCCCGCCTGCAGGACTACCTGGAGCTGATGGCCGTGCGCATGGGTCCGCGCCTGCGGTACACGCTGGACCTACCCGCCGCGCTGGTCGACCTGCCCGTGCCCAGCCTGCTGTTGCAACCGCTGGTAGAAAACGCCATACGCCACGGCCTGGAGCCGCAGGTGGCGGGCGGCAGCATCCTGGTCAGCGCGCGGCGCAGCGGCGACCATGTGCTGCTGGAGGTGGTGGACAGCGGCGCAGGCCTGCCGCCAGCGGGCATGCCCTCCGCAGCGGCCGGTGGCGGCTTCGGCCTGGGCCTGGCGCGCGAACAGCTGACGACCGCCTACGGCCCCCAATCTGCTATCGAGTTAATAGCCACCAGCGCAGGTGGCACCTGCGCTAGAGCCTCATTTTTCATAAATCAATAAAGCATGCACGCCACCGCCCTGATCGCCGAAGACGAACCCCTGCTGGCCCAGGCACTGCAAACCGCCCTGGCCCAGGCCTGGCCGGAACTGCGCATCGTCGCCAGCGTGGCCGACGGGGCGTCCGCCGTGGCCCAGGCCCTGCAGCTGCAGCCCCAGCTGCTGTTTTTCGACATCCGCATGCCCGGCCTGGACGGACTGGAGGCCGCCGCCGAGTTGGCCGACCAGTGGCCCGGAGGCACGCCCTTCCCCGCCCTGGTGTTTGTGACTGCGTTCGACGATTACGCCGTGCAGGCCTTCGAGGCCCAGGCGGTGGACTATCTACTGAAACCAGTACAGACCACCCGCCTGCAAAAAACAGTGGCAAAACTGCAGCTGGCGCTGGTGGCATCTGCGCCAGCCGCTACACATTTGGAAGCAAACCAATTGGAAACCACGCTGGGGCAACTGCGCGCCCTGCTGGGTAGCCCGGCGGTCGCTACACCGGCCCCGCTGAAGATGCTGCAGGCCAGCAATGGCAACACCATCCGCCTGGTGCCAGTGGACGAAGTGGTCTACCTGGAAGCCGCCGACAAATACGTGCGCGTGCTCACCGCCCAGCATGAATACCTGCTGCGCACGCCACTGAAGGAGCTGCTGCCGCAGCTGGATGCACGCAGCTTCTGGCAGGTACACCGTGGCACCGTGGTGCAGGCCCAGGGCATAGACAGCGTGCTGCGCGACGCCAGCGGCAAGCTACAGCTCACGCTGCGTGCCAGGCCCGAAAAGCTGGCCGTGAGCCGCCTGTACGCGCACTTGTTCAAAGCCATGTAGGGTGGCCCGCCCGCGAACTCAGCCGCCGTTCAGCCGCTGGCCAGCTGGGCCAGGTAGCGGGACTCGAAGACATCGGCCGGCACCGGTTTGCTGATCAAATAGCCCTGCATTTCATCGCAGCCCAACAGGCGCAGCAGACGCTCCTGCTCGCTGGTTTCCACCCCTTCTGCCACCACCTTGAGGCGGAAGGAATGCGCCAAGGTGACGATGGTGGAGACCAGGGCCAGGCCTTGCGGACCGGCCACCATCTCCAGCACAAAGGAGCGGTCGATTTTCAGGGTGTCCACCGGCAGCCGGGACAAATGGCTGAGCGAGGAATAGCCGGTACCGAAGTCATCGATGGCAATGCTCACCCCCATGGCGCGTATCGCCCGCAAGCTCTCGCTATTGGTCTGCACGTCGTCCATGATCAGGCTCTCGGTAATCTCCAGCTCCAGTCCGGCCGCCGCCTTGTCGTCCACGCTGATGGACTGCTGGACCGCGGCCACAAAATTGCGGTGCCGTAATTGCAGGGGCGATACGTTGACGGCAATGCGCACGGGCGTCAGGCCCTCGGCACGCCAGCGCATATTGTCCTGGATGGCCTGGCGCATGGCCCACAGACCCACCTCGTAAATCAGGCCGGTTTCTTCCAGCAGGGGAATGAAGTTCGCGGGTGGCACCAGGCCGGTTTGCGGATCGTTCCAGCGTATCAGCGCCTCGGCACCGGTCAGCAGGCCATTCACCAGACTGATCTTGGGTTGGTAATACAGCACGAACTGTCCCAGTTCCAGTGCCGTGCGCAGCCTACTTTCCAGGTCCAGCGCCTTGGCCACACGGGTGTCCATCTCGGGTGCATAAAACAGCACAGACTCGGCCGAGCTCTTGGCCCGTTTGAGCGCTGCTTCGGCATTGTGCAGCAGCATCTCCGCATCGTTGCCGTCCACAGGGTAGAGCGCAATGCCCGCTTTGCCGGCGATGCGTAGCTCGGTGCCGTCCACCAGGTAGGGCTTGGCAAAGCAGTCGCGCAACAACTGCTCCAGGATCAACGCGACCGCGCCCTCGTCACGCTGGTCATGCACCACCACGCCAAAGCAGTTCACCCCCACCCGCGCCACGGCGTCCAACCCCACGCGGCTGGCACGGATGCGCTCGGCCACCTGGCGCAGCAAGGCGTCGCCAGCTTGCCGCCCAATGGTGTCGTTGATGACACGGAAGCGCTCAATATCCACCAGACCAATGGCCAGCACGCTCTTGCCGCTGTCATGCGGGCGGAAATGCTGGCTGACATGCTCCAGGAACAGGCTGCGGTTTGGCAGGCCGGTAATGACGTCGTAGTAGGCCAGGTAGTTGAGCCGCTCCTCCTTGTCGAGGTGGTCCATGGCAAAGCCGATGTCACCGGCCAGATCGGTCAGCAGCAGCTTTTCCTCGTCGTCAAAAAAGCCGGTCTCGTCTGCCGAAAGAACCAGCACCCCCAAGGCTTTGTCGGACACCATCAGTGGCAGATAGGCCAGGGAGCGGACGCTCGGGTCCATGGTCTGCAGGAAGTACAAGCTGCCTGCGTACTCCTGCATATCGTTGATCACAATGGGGCGCTTGCCCTGCACTGCGCGCACGGAGATGGGTGTACCCATGGGAGCACACTCCTCCAGGCTGAAGCGGTTTTGCAAGGAGGCCAAAAAATCCGGAGGTGCCCCGGCACAGGCCACCGGAATCAGTTGCATGGCATGCCAGTCCGCCACGCCCAGCCACGCCATCTGAAAACGGCCATGCTCGACCGCAATCTGGCAGGCTCCGTTAAACAGCTCATCGCGCTTGCGCACACGCACAATCAGCGTGTTGATACCGCTGAGCACCGCGTACACACGGTTCAACCGCTGAATACGGCGCTCGGCCTCCTTCTGGTAGCTTACGTCCTGGATGGTGTTGAACCAGCGCACCGGCACTGGCCGCCCCTCGGAGTCCATCAATTGCTCTGTGACCTGGCGGATATGGATCACCGAGCCATTGCTGTGCCGCATGCGGTAGGTGAAGTCCACCCGCGTGCCAGTCGCATCGGCCTCCTGCATCTTGGCCCTGACCAGCGCGCGGTCATCCGGGTGCACCAGCGTCAACCAGGCGCGGGCAGAGTCCACCATTTCTTCGGGCTTGAGACCCAACAAAGGCGGCAAGGTGTCAGGCCAGCTTTCCACCACACCCTGTGGTCCGGTGATGACGTGGGACAGCTTGGCCAGTATCTGCGCCCGGTACAGCCGCTCTTCACTGGCCTGCAGTGCTTCTGAGGCCAGCTGGCGCTGTGTAATCTCGATCTGCAACTGCTCTGCGTGCTGGCGTACCGTGGTGTAGAGGCTGCCGTTTTCGTAAATACGACCGACCTGGGCCATCATGGTGGCCACCATGCTTTCGTCTTCCTCGCTAAAGCCGCCGGCACCCAGTTTGTCTGCCAGGCAAATCCAGCCGTAGCAATGTGAAATCGATGCCACCGGGGCCAGCAGGCAGCTGTGCAGCGGCGGGTAGTTGGCCGGCAGTCCTATGGCCGTGGGCTCACCGCCCGGGCAGTCCATCCGCACGGACTGGCGCCGGGAATACACCAGTCCCAAAGCGCCGGTTTCCACATGCGGGTGCTCCAGCGTCTGCAGCAAGCTGGGGTCTATGCCACTGGTGAAGAACACGGCCGGGCCACCGTTTTTGCCGTTCACGCACAACACGGCATACTTGGCCCCCATCAAATCACGGGCGCCACGGCACACCTTGTCCAGCAGCGTGTAGGGGTCTTGCTCCGATGCCAGGTGCAGATTGAGCGTGCTCAGGGCTTCCAGGCGGCGGTTGGTGGCGCGCAGGTCATCCAACTTTTCGGACAGCTTGTCGGTCATCACCTGCAGATGCGCGCGGTCAAAGGCTTCCACATCCGGTGGCGCGACGGGCTCAGGCACCCGCTGCAGAGATTGCTCTATGACACGCAAGATTTCTTCGGGCTCGCTGGGCTTGACCAGAACGCGCGTCACGCCACAGCTCTTGGCCAAGTTGCGTGCCTCGCGCTCGCGGTAGTGCGCGCTGTAGAAGATCACCTCGGTGGCCGCCACCAGCGGGTCGGCGCGTAGCTGGCGCACGAACTCGTAGCCGTCCATGGTGGGCATGAGAATGTCCGAAATCACCAGGTCAGGCCGCTGCTCCCGCACGATGGCCAGAGCCTCGGCGCCATCCGATGCTTCCAGGGCTTGGTGCCCGGTGTAGCCAATCAGGGTAACTAGCAGTTCACGGTTCGGAGCTTGGTCGTCCACCACCAATATTTTTGCCATGCGTCAGTTCCAGCGTTCTATGTATCTATGCGCCGCAAAGCACGCAAAGTGGGGGGCAGCAATAACTCGATCTGCTGGATAAAGTGCTCCGGGGTTATGGGTTTGGTGACATGGTCGTCGAAGCCGGCCGCCAGAGCCTTGTCCCGGTCGCTCGCCATGGAGAAGGCAGTGAGGGCGATGATGGGAACCTGGCGCCAGTGCGGGTCGTTTTTCAAGCGACTGATCACATCGTAGCCGTTGAGCACCGGCATTTGCAAATCGCAAAGAATGAGATCAGGGTTCTTTTCCAATGCATATTGCAAGCCCACGCCACCATCCACCGCATCCAGCGTGACATAGCCCGCAGCATGCAACAGGTACTGCACCAGATCCCGGCTGAAATCATCGTCCTCAATGATCAAAATACGAGCTGGCACGGCTTATCCCTCCGGTAATGCAAGAGTAAAAGTGCTACCTTGGCCATGGACGCTATGGAAGCTGAGCTGGCCTCCAAGCTCCTCGGCCAGCTTGCGGCTCAGATGCAAGCCCAGGCCGCTGCCTTCAAGTTTGCGCTTATTGGCCGCCCTGGGGCGGGAAAAGGCATCGAACAGCAGCCCCTGGTCCTCCACCGGAATGCCGGGGCCCGTGTCTTCCACGCTGATGAACAGGGTAGGCCCATTCGGCCCCACCCGCGACTCCAGACGCATGTGCACGCTTCCACGTTCGGTGAACTTGATGGCATTGCCCAGCAGGTTCATAACGATCTGCTTCAACGACCGACTGTCGGTGTGCCATAGCAGCGCAGCGGGCGGAAGATGCAGACTGAAGTCGAGGTCCTTTTTGTCGGCCTCGGGGCGCAGGGCGGCGCCCACCTCGTCCAGCAACGCGCTGCAGTCCACTGTTTCCAAGGTCAGATCCATCTTGTTGGCGCCCAGCTTGGCTAGGTCCAACAGGTCGTTGATCAACGACAGCAGGTGGCGTGCGCTGGTTTGCACGATTTGCAACTGTTTGTCCTGTTCGGCATTCAGTGGGCCGGGCAGCTTCATGCGCAAGGTGCCGGTAAAGCCAATGATGGCGTTCAAAGGCGTGCGCAACTCGTGCGACATGCTGGCGAAAAACAGGTCTTTCGCCAAGGCGGTCTCTTCCAGCTGACGATTCTTGTCGCGCAGGGTCTGCTCAATAAGCTTGCGGTCGGTCACGTCGCGGATGGCGCTGGAGACAAACAACCCGTCTTCCGTCTCCAGCGGACTCAGACTGATTTCGACAGGAAACTCCGAGCCGTCTTTACGCAGGCCAAACAGCTCCAGCCCGGCGCCCATGGAGCGGGGCCGCGGCTGCACAAAAAACCCGGACCGGTTGCCCGGGTGCTTGAGGCGGAAGCGCTCGGGCACCAAAAGTTCGATGCGTTCACCCAGCAACTCGTCGCGGGTCCAGCCAAACAGCTGCACCGCCTGGGAGTTGACCAGCACCATGATGCCGTCCCGGTTGACGATGACCATCGCATCCGGGGCAGACTCCAGCAGGTCCTTGAACTTCTGGTCGGCCTTCTTGCGGTCCGAAATATCGCGGATGGCACTCATCACCATCGTGCCTTCTTCGGTATCCAGAGGGCTCAGGCTGATCTCGACCGGGAACTCCTCGCCGCCCTTGCGCAAGCCATACAACTCCAGACCCGCCCCCATGGTGCGGGTACGCGGCTGCTTGAAGAAATCTCCACGGTGACCCAGGTGGGCGCTGCGGAAACGGCTGGGGAGAAGAATCTCCACCGGCTGGCCGAGTAACTCGGCACGCGTATGCCCAAACACGTTCTCGGCTTGAGAATTGACCAACACAATACGCCCCGTCACATTCACCATCACAATCGCGTCCGGCGTGGACTCCAGCAGGTCCAGGAAGCGCGCCTGTACCAGCTTGGCATCACGCAATACCTTCAGGTGCGTGACGTCCTTCTGGTTGGACAGAAAGTACGCCAACCTGCCATCTTCACCGTAGACCGCGCGGGTAGACACGCTGACATGCACCAGGGTGCCGTCCTTGCGACGACGCAATGATTCGTAGACCACCAGCCCCATACGCAGCACATCGTCCAGCCGGCCCTGCTCTTCCTGTACGTGGTCATGGGGCACCACCAGCGCCACCAAGGACTGGCCCACGGCCTCGTCGGGGCGGTAACCATAGAGCAATTCTGCGGCCGGATTCCACTGCAGCACACGGCCATCCGGTGTGATGGTCAACAGTGCGTCCGGGTTCAAGACCCATAGAGGATCGCTGGCATCCAGCTTCATGCAGTGCACGCCACCAGAACGCCTGACTGCACGTCTACGCAGAACAACAGCTGTTGGCCCATCGCAATTCCTTTCAGACTCAGTGTGCTCTCGGTCCCCATGCATACGCCCCAGCAAGCAAGTCTGCTGGCGCCACAAAGGTGTGCAATACGCCAGCCCTTTTGACTCGTTGTAACACTATCGCGCGCGATACGTCCAGAGCATCGAAGAACATCAGTCCCACAAATGGGGGATACCGGCCGCACCATCCCGCGGCACACATTGCGCTATCTTTTTAGGACAAAAATTCTTAGGCCAAATAGGCCTCTTACGCAGATAGAATCTGCGCAAGACGCTATTTATTCAATAGCAAATCCTATAAATACGGCGGCGTGCAGGCGGAAACGATTTCTGCTGGCCGGTCGCCCACGTTGCGAAAGCGGTGCGGCAGGCTGCTGTCGAACAAATATGCGTCGCCCGGTTTGAGCACCCGCACCTGCTCGCCCACGGTCAACTCGATCTCGCCCGACAGCACGATGCCACCCTCGTGCGAGGCGTGCTCCAGCATGTCCACCCCGGTGTCGGCCCCTGGCTCGTAACGCTCCTGCAGTATCTGCAGGTTGTGCGCGCGCGCATTGCCGACCTGGCGCAAGGTCAAGGTGCGGTCGCCGCTGGCGCCGGGGGCGTGCTGGGTCAGGCGGGAGGTCAGGTCCACCAGGTCGGCCGGGCTATGGAACACGCTGTCGGTCGGTGTCTGGTCGGGCTCGAAGAATTCCGCCATGGTCAGCGGAATGCCATTCAATATCTTGCGCAGCGAGGCCACCGAGGGGCTGCTTTTGTTCTGCTCAATCGTGGATATCTGGCTGGACGGCACGCCGGCCCGCTCCGCCAGTTGGCGCTGCGACCAGCCCGCCTGGGTGCGCACTTGCCGCAAGCGGCTTCCCACATCAAACTGGGCATCTGCCATGGATATTTCCTAAATTGTTACCCGCTTGCTCAATATTATGAGCAAAATATACGCTTATACCGATCACTTGAGCGTTGCCATGCCACTAGACCACACCACCGCCCCGTCCGACAAGCCGCCGGTCACCATCTTCGGCCCCGATTTTCCCTTCGCTTTCGACGACTGGATTCGCCACCCGGCCGGCCTG
Source organism: Rhodoferax sp. GW821-FHT02C08 (assembly GCF_059421805.1). Classification (NCBI taxonomy): domain Bacteria; kingdom Pseudomonadati; phylum Pseudomonadota; class Betaproteobacteria; order Burkholderiales; family Comamonadaceae; genus Rhodoferax; species Rhodoferax sp. GW821-FHT02C08. Next base: position 97,872 of record NZ_JBWKVR010000020.1, on the reverse strand, counting down.
GGCAGCCTGCCCGCCGAGCACCTGGGTGCCGAGGTGGCTATCGTCGGCGCCGGCATGGCCGGCATGGTGGCGGCCTACGAGCTGATGAAGCTGGGGCTGAAGCCCGTGATCTACGAAGCCTCGAAAATGGGCGGCCGCCTGCGCTCGCAGCCCTTCGAGGGCGGCCAGGGCGTGATCGCCGAGCTGGGCGGCATGCGCTTCCCGGTGTCCAGCACCGCGTTCTTCCATTATGTGAACCAGCTAGGGCTGGCGTCGCAACCCTTCCCGAATCCGCTGACCCCCGCCTCCGGCAGCACTGTGGTGGACCTGGAAGGCCAGACCTACTACGCCGAAAAACTGGCCGATCTGCCGCCCATGTTCAAGGAAGTCGCCGACGCCTGGAGCCAGGCGCTGGAAGACGGCGCCAGTTTCCAGGCCGTGCAGGACGCCATCCGCAGCCGCGACGTGTCCGCGCTCAAGGCCCTGTGGAACAAGCTGGTGCCGCTGTGGGACGACCGCACTTTCTACGACTTCGTGGCCACCTCCAAGGCCTTCGCCGGCCTGTCGTTCCAGCACCGCGAGGTGTTCGGCCAGGTCGGCTTTGGCACCGGCGGCTGGGATTCGGACTTCCCCAACTCCATGCTCGAAATCTTGCGCGTAGTCATGACCAACTGCGACGACGAGCAGCGCCTGATCCAAGGCGGTGCCGACCAGGTACCGCTGGGCCTGTGGCAGCACGCGCCAGACAAGATGGCGCATTGGCCCGCCGGCACCAGCCTGGCCAGCCTGCACGGCGGCGCCCCGCGCGCCGGCGTCGCCGCCATCCACCGCCAGGCTGATGGCCCATTCGATAAACAATTTGCCGTGACCGACCGCTGGGGCGACAAGCGCAGTTATGCGGCCGTTCTCACCACCTGCCAAAGCTGGCTGTTGACCACCCAGATCGCCTGCGAGGAATCGCTGTTCTCACACAAGATGTGGATGGCGCTGGACCGCACCCGCTACATGCAGTCCAGCAAAACCTTCGTCATGGTGGACCGCCCTTTCTGGAAGGACAAAGACCCCGTCACCGGCCGCGACACCATGAGCATGACGCTGACCGACCGGCTGACCCGCGGCACCTATCTGTTCGACAACGGGCCAGGCAAGCCCGGCGTGATTTGCCTGTCCTATGCATGGATGGGCGACGCGCTGAAGATGCTGCCCCAGCCACCCGAAAAGCGCGTCAAGCTGGCCCTGGATGCGCTGAAGAAGATCTACCCGAACGTTGACATCGCCAGCCACATCATCGGCGACCCGATCACCATTTCCTGGGAGGCCGACCCGCACTTCCTGGGTGCCTTCAAAGGCGCCCTGCCCGGCCACTACCGCTACAACCAGCGCATGTTTGCCCACTTCATGCAGGACGGCATGCCCGCCGCCCAACGCGGCATCTTCATTGCCGGCGACGATGTGTCGTGGACGCCGGCGTGGGTCGAAGGCGCGGTGCAGACCTCGCTGAACGCGGTGTGGGGCATCCTGCACCACTTTGGCGGCAAGACCCACGCGGAGAACCCCGGCCCCGGCGATGTGTTCAAGGAGATTGGCCCGATGGAGCTGCCCGAATGACCGATCTGAAACTGGCCCTGCTGCAGTGCGCATCCCAACCGGGCGACGTGCTGGGCAATCTGCAGCGCCTGGACCACGCCGCCGCCGATGCCGCCGCGGCCGGCGCGCAGCTGCTGGTCACACCCGAGATGTTTTTGACCGGCTACAACATCGGTGCCACCCAAGCCAGAGTACTGGCCGAAGCGGCAGACGGCCCGCGCGCCCAGGCCGTCGCCGCCATCGCCCGCCAGCACCAGATCGCCATCGTCTTCGGCCATCCCGAGCACGATGCCGCCGGCCACATCTTCAACACTGCCCAATGCGTGGATGCCCAAGGCCGCACGCTGGGCACGTACCGCAAGACCCATTTGTTCGGCGCGCTGGACCGCAGCATGTTCAGCCCCGGCGCGGGTGACGAGCCACTGTTCGAACTCCATGGCTGGAAGCTCGGCCTGCTGATTTGCTACGACGTGGAATTCCCCGAAAACACCCGCCGCCTGGCCCTGCAAGGCGCTGACCTGATCGTGGTGCCCACAGCGAATATGCAGGGCTTCGACTTCGTGGCGCAGCACCTGGTAGCCACGCGTGCCTACGAGAACCAGCTGTATGTAGCCTACGCCAACTTCTGCGGGCAGGAAGGCGAGCTGGCCTATGGCGGGCTCAGCTGCGTGGCAGCCGCCGATGGCGCTGGTCTGGTACACGCAGGGCGTGGCGCCGAACTGCTACTGGCAGAGGTGACGCGAACCGGCCTGGCCCGTGGTCGCACCTTGAACTGCCACGTGAAATTACTATTAAATCCATAGCTGCCAGCGCAGATAAAACCTGCGCTGGAGGCATATTTCGCTCACACATCACTCCACCACGTGCGCGTCCACCGGTGGTGCCGTGCGGCGCTGCTTACGCATCAACAGCAGCAAGGGCATGGACAGCAAGGTGACGACCATCATGATCTTGAAGTCGTTGATATAGGCCAGAAAAGTAGCTTGGCGGGTGACTTCGCTATTCAAGGCGGCCAAACCCTGCGGCGTGGCCAGGTTGTAGACGGTGGGCAGGCCGGCCTGGACGGCCGGGCTCGCCAGGTTGATGTGCTCCACCATCTGCGAATGGAACAACGCGGTATTGCGGGTCAATACCGTCTGCATCACCGAGATACCAATACTGCTGCCGATATTGCGCGACAGGCTGTAGATGGAGGTGCCATCCGACCGGTAGATCGGATTCAGGGTGGAAAACGAGATGGTTGTCAGCGGCACCGACACAAAGCCCAAACCCAGGCCCTGGATAAAACCCGACCAGACCACAGCGGATTCGCCGGTATCAAAACTGAAGCCCGACATCTGCCATAACGAAAACGCGGTCAGGCCAAAACCCAGCCCAATCAGGGCCCGTGGGTCGGTCCGTGTCGCAATACGCCCCGCCACCATCATCGACAGCATGGTGCCTATGCCGCTGGGGCCTATCACCAGGCCGGCCGTCACCACCGGGTAGCCCATCAGCGACTGCAGCAGCGGTGGCAGCAAAGCGCGGGTTGCGTACAGCAGCAGACCGACCATGAAGTACAGCGTCAGGCCGGTGACGAAATTGCGGTCTTTCAACAGCTGCACATTGAAGAACGTGGCGCCCCGGGCCGTGACCGTCAACGCAATAAAGAAGGCAAAGCTGACTAGCGCGCCTGCCGCCTCCAGCACGATTTCTGTGGAGCTGAACCAGTCCAGTAGCTCGCCGCGGTCCAGGAACATCTGCAGCAAACCAATCGCCAGGCTCAGCGCGATGCAGCCATAGACGTCAAAACGCAGTTTGCTCTGGATGGCGGTTTCGCGGATGTAGGCCTTGATACCCAGGAAGGACAAGATACCCACTGGAATATTCACAAAGAACACCCAGCGCCAGCTGAAGTTGTCGGTCAACCAACCACCTAAGGTAGGCCCGAGGATGGGGCCGATCATCACCCCCATGCCCCAGATCGCCATGGCCTGGGCATGCTTTTCCTTGGGGTTGGTGTCCAGCATGATGGACTGCGACAAGGGCACCAAAGCCGCGCCAAACAAGCCCTGCAGCAAGCGCGCCAACACGATCTCCGTCAATGAGTTGGACAGACCGCACAGCGCTGAGGCCAAGGTGAAGCCCACCACCGAAGCCAAGAAGATACGCTTGCGTCCGAAGCGCCCGCTCAACCAGCCGGTCAGCGGTGTGGCAATCGCAGCCGCCACGATATAAGAGGTCAGCACCCAGGAAATCTGGTCTTGCGAAGCCGACAGATTGCCCGCCATGTGCGGCAAGGCCACGTTGGCAATGGTGCTGTCCAGCGTCTGCATGATGGTGGCCAGCATGATGGCCACGGTGACCAGCCCGCGATGCCTGGCGACGTCAGGGGCTGCGGGTGCGGCGGTCGCAGAATCTGCGGATGGCATGGGAGTTCTGTCTTGCAGGCAATTGGAAGGATGGACACCACGGATTGCGAAATAGCAACCCCGGTGATAGTGACGCAGGTTACTAATTAGGCAAAAAAGAGCTTCAGCCATCCAGAACGCCCAGCAATTTGCGCAGCAGCGCATCCATCTGACCCATCTCTTTTTCAGAAAACCCGGCCCAGAGCGCCCTGTATTGCTGGCGGCGCAAAGGCTGCAGCGTTTCCACCAAGTTTTGACCTACGTCCACTGCAGTCAGTTGGTCAACAGCAGCACGGACACAAACGCACTATATAGATAGATAAGTGCCGGTGTCCTATCCATCCTACGTCGTACTGGTCGCTGTGAACGAAATGCTCTGCCGCCCAGACACGTACCGACAAAGGCACTTGTTCTCAATAACCTGTTCACCAAGCCCTGCGCACAAGCGCCTTCCCCGACCATTTTTCAGAACCATGCGACGCAGCAACGCGACCCATAACAAAATTTAAAAAAATGACTATTTCTGATATTTAGATAGGTATCAGAAAAAAAGTGGTTTTGCGGACTCATCATCTTCAAAAAACCGAAACCTCCCCTAGGAAACACCTACCGAGGGTTTTCCTTAATTTGAATATCAATATGAATAATACCCAAAACTCTATTAGTTTCATACGTTTTTGATATGTATCATCCGCTTACTTCTTGAAGTGATGCAACCTGAAATCGTTGCCTAACCCCAAGGGGTTGCAGGGAGGCTGAACGCGGGCGGCCTCACTAACGCCCGACACCCGTTATCCATTGATAGACATAGAGGAGACACTAATGATGAACAACCGACGTACCCTGTTGGCCACCTTGCTGGCTGCATCTTTTGCTGTAGCAGCTCCCATGAGCGCATTCGCTCAAAAGAAAATCGTAATGGGCTTTAGCCAGATCGGTGCCGAAAGCGAATGGCGTACCGCCAACACCAACTCCATGAAGACAGCAGCCTCTGCTGCCGGCATTGATTTGAAATTCTCCGATGCTCAACAAAAACAAGAAAACCAGATCAAGGCATTGCGCTCTTTCATTGCTCAAAAAGTGGATGTAATCGCATTGACCCCCGTCGTTGAATCTGGCTGGGACACCGTACTCAAGGAAATCAAGGACGCCAAGATTCCTCTGATTCTGGTGGATCGTTCTGTCGACTCCAAAGATACATCTTTGTATGTTACTCACATCGGTTTTGACTTCGTAGAAGAAGGTCGCATGGCCGGCCGTTGGTTGGTCGAAAAAGTGAAGGGCACCACGGGCGATGTGAACGTGGTGGAACTGCAAGGCACCGTTGGCTCTGCTCCCGCCGTTGATCGCAAGAAAGGCTTTGAAGAAGCAATCAAGAGCGAACCCCGGATCAAAATCATCCGTTCGCAGACCGGTGATTTCACCCGTGCGAAGGGCAAAGAAGTCATGGAGGCTTTCTTAAAAGCCGAAGGCAAAAAGATCAATGTGCTCTACGCGCATAACGACGACATGGGCATCGGTGCTATCCAGGCTATCGAAGAAGCTGGTCTGAAGCCCGCCAAAGACATCATGGTCATCTCCGTCGATGGCGTGAAGGGTGCATTTGAAGCCATGATCGCTGGCAAGCTGAATGTCACCGTAGAGTGCAGCCCCCTGCTCGGCCCTCTGGTCATGTCGACCGCCAAGGACATTGTTGCTGGCAAGCCCGTACCCAAAGATATTCAGGGTAAAGATGGCATTTACCCCATGGAAGTTGCAGCCAAGGAGTTCCCAAACCGCAAATACTGATCGCGGTTCAATCGGGATTTTTTCATTTACTAGGATTTAGCCCACGGCCTTGGCCGTGGGCTTTTTTTCAAGACACATGACACACACAACACAGGCTTCCAGCACTGTCACTCCTGTACTAGAGCTGTCTGGCATAGCCAAACAGTTCGGTACCATGCGGGCGCTTTCTGGCGTGAATCTGCGCCTATTTGCGGGTGAAGTGCACGCCTTGATGGGGCAAAACGGCGCTGGAAAATCCACACTGATCAAAGTATTGACCGGCGTGTATCGTGCCGACGACGGTGAAATGCGCCTAGGTGGAAAGCCCATCAACGCCGCGTCTACGCTAGAAGCCCAACATCTGGGCATTAGCACGGTCTACCAAGAAGTCAACCTCTGCCCCAATTTGTCGGTAGCAGAAAACATTTTTGCAGGCCGCTATCCGCGCAAAGGTTTATCGGGCGCTTACGCCATTGATTGGTCACACATGCAGCGCGAAGCACGGCAACTGCTCGCGCGTTTGAATTTGGATATTGATGTTACCCAGACGCTCTCCAGCTACTCCGTAGCAGTACAGCAGATGGTGGCAATTGCCCGGGGCCTGAGTATCTCGGCTCAAGTATTGATCTTGGACGAACCAACCTCCAGTCTGGACGACGAAGAGGTAGAGCGCCTCTATGGCGTACTGCGCCAATTGCGCGATCAGGGTATGGCGATTTTGTTTGTCACCCATTTTCTGGATCAGGTATATGCGGTGTGCGACCGTATCACCGTGCTACGCAATGGCGAATTGGTGGGCGAGTATCTGGCCGCTGACTTGGGGCACAACGCGCTGATTGCTGCCATGGTGGGACGTGAAATGGTGGCAAATCCTGCACAAGCAGCGGGCGCGAGCGCCAACGTGCAAAAAGAACAATCTGTATTGCTGCAAACGCGTGGCCTCGCCCGTGCGGGCAGTGTCAAGCCACTGGACCTGACGTTGCATCGCGGAGAGGTGGTGGGCTTGGGTGGCCTGTTGGGCTCGGGACGTACGGAACTAGCGCGTGTGCTCTTTGGCCTGGACCAAAGCGACGCGGGCGAGTTGGTGATAAACGATAGCCCAGTGAAGATGGATTCGCCCGTGGAGGCAATTCGTCTGGGTCTGGGTTTGTGTCCAGAAGACCGCAAGGCCGAAGGCATCATTGGCGAACTCTCGGTACGCGAAAACATTGCGCTTGCCTTGCAGGCACGCCAAGGTCTGTGGCCCTGCATTTCACGGGCCAAGCAAATTGAAATGGCTGAGTACTACGTAAAGAACTTGGGCATCAAAACCAACAGCATTGAAACGCCTATTGGTCAGCTCTCAGGTGGTAACCAGCAGAAGGCAGTGTTGGGTCGTTGGCTGGCTACCAAGCCTAGCCTATTGATTCTGGACGAACCTACTCGCGGCATTGATATTGCGGCTAAGCAGGAAATCATGAACGAAATATTGGTATTGGCAAAACAAGGGATGGCTGTGTTATTCATCTCCTCAGAGATGGAAGAAGTAGTGCGCTTATCGGATCGCATTGTCGTGATGCGCGACCGCGCCAAAGTGGGCGAACTGCCCGGCGGAACGGAAGACCATGCGGTCTACGCCATGATTGCAGGGCAGGCATAAGCATGACAAACAAATCTTCTTGGCTGGTACGGGTGCAAACGCACCATTTGCTGTGGCCACTGGTTACCTTGGCGCTGATTTTGATGGTCAATGCCAGTCTGAATCCGGGCTTCTGGATGCTGCAATGGCGTGACGGTCACCTTTATGGCAGCGTCATCGACATCCTAAATCGCGCCTCACCACTGATGCTGGTGGCTCTGGGCATGACCTTGGTAATCGCCACGCGCGGTATCGATATTTCGGTAGGTGCCACAGTGGCCATTAGCGCCGCAGTGGCTGCATTGATGGTAGGTGGCACGCTGGTGATCAACGACGGCGTGGCCCAGCATGTGAGTCGATTTCCGATGTGGTTGGCAATTAGCTGCGCCCTGCTCACGGCACTGGCCTGCGGGCTATGGAACGGGGTGCTGGTCGCCAAGATTGGCTTGCAACCCATCATCGCCACACTGATCCTGATGGTGGCAGGCCGCGGTGTAGCCCAGCTTCTGACAGACGGACAAATTGTCACGGTGTACTACCCACCCTATTTTTTTATTGGCAGTGGCTATCTTTGGGGTTTGCCGTTTGCGTTGTTCATTGCCGGATTTGTGTACCTTGTAATGCATCTGGCGGTAACGCGCACGGCACTGGGGCTGTTTATCCAGGCAATTGGCATCAACCCCGCAGCGGCCCGCTTGGCAGGTGTGCGTGAGCGTTTGATCAGCATCTGCGTGTATGCATTTTGCGGCCTCACCGCCGGTGTGGCGGGTTTGATCATTAGCTCCAACGTCAAGAGCGCGGACGGCAACAACGCAGGTAACTTGCTGGAATTGGATGCAATTCTGGCTGTCACTCTAGGCGGCACTTTGCTAACCGGTGGACGCTTCAGCCTGGCGGGCAGCTTGATTGGTGCGCTCATCATTCAGACGCTGACTTCCACCATCTATTCCATTGGTGTTCCACCTGAGATCAATTTGGTGGTGAAGGCAGCTGTGGTGTTCGTAGTCATGCTGATGCAGTCAGCGGAGTTTCGCCGTGCGGTACGCGGCTGGGTGGTGCGCCCAAGCGCAGGGAGCAAAGCATGAAATTAGCAAGCAAATATATCCCCTTAGCGGCCACGGTGTCACTGTTCGCAGTCATGTCGGTGTTTGGCTCGGTGTCTTACAACGGTTTTTTCTCAACACAGGTATTTTTGAACCTGCTGATCGACAACGCCTTTTTGGTCATCGTGGCCGTGGGCATGACCTTTGTCATTCTGTCCGGAGGCATTGATCTCTCGGTGGGTTCGGTGGTGGCACTTAGCACCATTGTGCTGGCCAAACTGGTAGAGCATTTGCATTGGCATCTGGCGCTAGCCATTCCCCTGGTGCTATGCATGGGAGCATTTTTTGGCGCATTCATGGGCTGGTTGATCCAGCGCTTTCGCCTGCAGCCCTTTATCGTCACTCTGGCTGGCATGTTTTTGGCGCGTGGCATGTGCTATCTCATCAGTATTGATTCAATCAGCATTACCGACCCAACCTACACAATGCTGGCACAAACACGTATCCACCTCTGGGCGGATGGGCCCATGCTGTCCATAAGCGCCATCCTTGCATTGGTGGTCTTGGCCGTTGCAGTATTTTTTGCGCATAACACGCAGTTTGGCCGTACCGTATACGCCATTGGCGGTTCGGAGCATTCGGCTGTGCTAATGGGGCTACCGGTGGCCCGTACCAACGTGACGGTCTATGCACTGAGCGGATTTTGTGCTGCGTTGGGTGGTGTAGTGTTCACCTTCTACATGCTGTCGGGTTATGGCTTGCACGCAGTAGGCTTAGAGCTTGATGCAATTGCTGCAGTAGTGATTGGTGGCGCGCTGCTTAGCGGAGGTGTGGGCTATATGCTGGGCACTCTGTTTGGTGTGCTAACCCTGGGAATCATCCAGACCCTCATCATGTTCGATGGCTCGCTCAGTTCCTGGTGGACGCGCATCGTGATTGGCGCATTGCTATTTGTGTTTTGCGTGTTGCAACGCGTGTTCGAGTCAGGGAGAAAGACCTCCTAATGCCAGGTCGGACACAACATACTTGTAAATGTATGTAATACCGATCCCCAACCCAGGAACTACCGATGAGCAATACCTTGATCGTGGACGCATCTCCTAAGACTCAGCAGAAATATCGACCACGTTTCATACAAAGGCTCAATCCGTTGATATGGTTGCAAGGCTGTTTTCTGCGGTTGCCACTGGGGGTAAAAATCGCGCTGCCGCCAATGTTTGTGATCATCTGTTTGCTGCTCATTTCAGGCATCGCCTGGTTTGCAAACAGTGGTCTCACGCGCGAATTACACAACGTGGCCGACACTGGCATGGTCAACATCGACAAGGCGCATCAGTATGAAGCAGCTTTACAAGAGTTACAGCTGGGCGCATCCCAATTGGTGGCTGCGCTGGCTCTGCAAAAGGATGCCGTCGTCACTGACTCGATGAAAGCGCGTCTCGGTGGCAAGTTGACAGAACTGGAGCAGGCGATTGTAGGTGCCAGCAAGGCAGTCGCAACACATGTTGATTCCAACGTAGACACGGAGTTGGTAGACGATTTGCAGGCCATCACCGAAGCCATCGCAACCTACCGACAAGAGTTTGACAAAACACTCACCGTAGCATCCGGAGACAACAACGGTGCAGCCAATGCGTTGACGATGCTTAACGACGCGCATCGTGTCGCGGCAGACAAAATTGCCATTTTGCTCAGCCGGGAAGCTAGTGCCGCCCAAGCCTCGCTTAGCAACGGTGATGCATTGGCCACACTAAACACCCGCTTGATCATCGGCTTTGTTGTCCTATCTGTGTTGCTCTCGGCACTGATCAGTTGGACCTGCACGCGCTACCTGACACAAATTTTGAAACGAGCCAGTGTGATTGCGGCAGCGCTTGAACAGGGTGATTTAACCCGCCGATCGGATATCGAACCCCATGACGTCGCAGGCCACACTGTGCGCGCGCTGTCGGACGTATCGGTCAACCTGAGCCAATTGGTGAAAGACGTGCGTGATTCGGCGACACAGGTAGAACTGGCATCCAAGGAAATTGAAGCCGGTAACCACGACCTGTCCCGTCGCACTGAGCAGCAGGCCAACATTTTGCAGGAGACGGCTGCCTCTATTGCGGATCTCAGCAACACAGTGAGAAACAGCGCAGAAAGCGCCCAGCAGGCAAACCGACTCGCCATGAATGCGTCGACGGTGGCGCAGCGTGGTGGCGAAGTGGTGCACCAGGTAGTGCAGACCATGAAGGGAATCAATGACGCGTCTCGCAAAATTGCGGACATTATTGGCGTGATTGATGGCATCGCTTTTCAAACCAACATCCTGGCACTTAACGCCGCAGTGGAAGCTGCGCGTGCTGGCGAGCAAGGGCGTGGCTTTGCCGTAGTTGCGTCGGAAGTGCGCAGTCTGGCCGGCCGCAGCGCGGATGCGGCCAAAGAAATCAAGAGCCTGATCAATGCCAGTGTGCAGCGCGTGGGTTCCGGCTCTATTTTGGTTGATCAGGCAGGAATCACTATGACCGAAGTGGTAAATTCCATTCGCCAAGCTACTGAATTAATGGGTGACATCAGCGCAACCAGTTCCACGCAAAGCGATGGCGTTTCTCAGGTGGATGAGGCGATGAAACAAATGGATAAAACCACGCAACAAAATGCTGCCTTGGTCGAACAAATGGCGGCCGCGGCCAGCAGTCTGAGAAACCAGGCCGGTGGTTTGGTGCAAATGGTTGAGGTGTTCAAATTGGGGGCTGCCGATTGATGTACCCATATTGAATGCTGGAGGCTACACCTGAGTAACCCTGGGCTACGGGATTAATCCCAAACTGGTGTATTGATGGAAGTACGAAGAACGCCAGAGCCAGATGCTGGCCACGCTGCAAGATGACAGTGTAGGGTTGCTCCGCTGCAGTTGCTGGGCAACTGGAAGAGTCGCATCCCATACGATGTTTTCATCGCCTGCTCGTCAGTGACCAGTGGCGTAACCAAAGTGGGCTGTCTGGCGGCACGGCATGTCTGGCATAAATTCTTGGGCCAGCACGGAGTGAACAAGAGCCTGATTGCCCAGTTCACGCTGGAGCCGTTCGGCAAAGTCGTCGACATCTAATGCGAAGTCAAGGAACTGGACGCAGAACTACGCAAGGCTATTCAGCAACGCCAGTGCTCGATTCTGCACTCGATCACGGCCCATGCGCTGGACTACACGTCGTGACCAGGTTTGGCGGGAGAGTTTGGATCGCTCTCGGAAAAAATGACGTGTTGATCATTTGACCTTGTCCTAGGGTAATTGCCTGTCTCGTCCACGAGTCGGGTGAAGGGCGCCCAGTACAGCAGACTGTAATTCAGTGAGGCTCAGAAATTACACAATCAAGGGAAGTCTTGTCGCGCATTTATGCGCCTCGGGAATAAAAAAAGCACCAGACTCTGGTGCTTTTTTTATATTGCCGCAAGCAGCTTTGGCGTTACGGCCTAGACAGAAACAGCAGCCTTGCGGCGACGCGAGGTGCCCAAAATGCCCAGCAGGCCAGCACCCATCAGAGCCAGGGAACCTGGTTCAGGCACCTTGCTGGTCGTGGTTTTCACATTGGCAGCCACAGACAACAGCTTCACAAAGTCATTGATAGCATCCATTGCGCCACCGCCGTAGCCGGAGTTGTATGCACTGATCAGCCACCAGCTGGAATAAGTAGTGCTGTCTGTCGTGTTGTAGGTGACATCAGTGCCTGTACCGCCGGTGTTGGTAGCCGTCGTTGTGCCTGCCGTTCCGTAGTTCTTGACCGAAGTCCAGCCATTGGCCGCGTTCAAGGTAGTGGAATTGGTTGCCTGGCCCACACTGGTACCGGTCAAGGTCTTACCCGTAATGGTTGGGGTGCCCGCACCGGTGTACGCCAATACGGTGATGTCCGCATCGCTAGCCCAGTAGCCCAGGGTCAGGCTGGTGATGTTCACGGCCGAACCAAAACTCAGCAGGATCAGATCCGTACCATTCTGGTTGTCAGCCGTGTGCGTGGGGCTGGTCGCATCTTCGTTGACAGACACTACGCCCAAACCCAAGCCAGAACCCCAGTTACGAACGTTTGCTGCTGCAAATGCGGTGCCCGTGGTCGGAGCCGCGACAGTACCCGTACCTGTGGAGTAAGCCTGGGCATTCAGCGTAGTACCGCCAGCAGAGCCGCAGGTCAGGGTATTACCAATGCTCGTGGAGTTATTGCAACCAGAATCCAGCGCCCAAGTACCCGCTGCAAAGCTAGGTGCGGACAACAGAGCGAATGCACCGCACAACAACCATTGTTTGACGGAACCGTGGTTTGCAGAATGGGTTTTCATCATTTTTCCTCTTGAACCGAATTAAGCGAAGCGACGGCTGCAAAAAATCTGTCGGCCATATGTAAACAACAAAGCAACACTCATGCCAAATAAATAAACCATTTATTATCAATAACTTATGCAATTCATTGCCATTTGATGTGTTACATATGTAAAGGATTTCGACACAAAATAAAGTCCATACAACGCGATTTAGCGCAAGCTTTTGAGCAAGCTGTCGGCCTCGGCCATGGTCTCGAAACGGCGTCCGGATTTCAGTGCGGCCTCGACTTCATCACGGGCCTCTGTTTTGCGTCCCGATTGGGCCAGAACCGCCGCCAGGTGGTAACGGATGTCCGGGTTGCCGGGCTCGCGCAGGCGTGCATCGCGCAGTAGTTGCAAGGCGCGATCCACCTGGCCGTTCTGAAACAAAGCCCAGCCCAGTGTGTCGATCGCGTTGGCATTGCTGGGTGCCTTAGCCATGGCCTTTTCGGCCACGGTGACCGCCGAGGGATCTTTCAAGCGCAACAGCACATTGGCCAGGTTATTCAAGGCATCAGCGTCGTCAGGAGACAGCGCCAGCAAAGACTCATAGCTGGTGCGGGCCGCGGCGTAGTTGCCAGCACGCGCATAGCCATCGGCCAAAGCGCGACGCACAGGAGCATCCTGTGGCCGGGTTTTCAACCATTGCTCCGCCAACTGCAAGGCGGGCTTACCGCCGTCCTGGCCTGACAAGGCGCGGAACAAGCGCAGCAGCGTGTCCGAGCTCGGCTCGATCTGGTGGGCGCGGCGGTAGTTGTCGATTGCAGCTGCAGATTGGCCACGGGCCTGCGCCACGTCACCCAACAGGCTGTAGCCAATCGCCCGTTTCGGCGCCAACGCGAGAACCTGGCGTGCACGTTGCTCGGCCTTGGCAGGATTTGCCTGCCGCAACTCCACGTCGGTCATCAAGGCCAAAGCAGGCAGGAAGTCAGGCTTGCTGGACAAGGCTTTTTCCAGACTGTAGGCGGCACCTGCAGGGTTGTTCGCCGCCATTTGCAAGGTTGCAATTTCGGTTTGCTGAGGTGCGTTGAAGTCGGCGAAACGGGTTGCGCCAGAGAAGGTGGAACGCGCACCTTCGAGATCGCCGTTGGCCAATTGAGCACGGCCATACACCAGCATCACAGGCAAGTTGTCGCCCGCCTTGGCAGACAGACGCTTGGCGGCCTCCAATGCCAATGCCGGCGCGAGGTTGCGCAAATGGAACTCCACCAGCGAGGTACCAGGGCGCAATTCGCCAGGGCCGGAGATATCGTTGGCTTTTTCCAGCCAGCGCTGCGTTTCCGCGGTTTGGCCACGACGATCGGACACATTGGCCATCTCGTACATGGCATCCACATTCTTGTCGTCGGACTGCAAGATAGCGGCCAAACGGGTGGCAGCCGAGTCATAGGCCTTGTTCAACATATCCAGCCGGGCCAAATTCAGCTTGGGCTGCAGCAGGCTACCATCCAGTGCCAGAGCGCGCTCGAAGCTGGCCTTGGCGGCTACCCGGTTGCCGCCCTGGGCCTGGGCCATGCCCAGCATATTCAAAAAACCAGCATTGCCGGGCTGCTGCTTCACCAATTTGTCGGCAATGGCCAAGGCTTTGTCAGAGAGTCCATCCCGGAGGTACAAAATCACCAGGCCGGTACCCGCCTGCGTTTGCTTGGGGTCTTTGAAGGCGGTTTCCAGCTGAGCAATCGCGTCGCCGGTCTGGCCACCGCCCAGCAAACTCATACCCAATGCGGTGTGAAATTCGGGTGCATTTTTAGTCGCCAAAGCCTGCTGCATCAAAGCTGTCGCCTTGGCGTTGTGCCCCAGGGCCATATGGGCGCCAGCCAACATGGTGATGGCCTGGCCATCCCCAGGCTGCGCCTTGACATACTCCTCCAATAGATCGGTGGCCCGCCCGAAATTGCCCTCGGCCATATTGATCTGCGCCAGCAACTTGGACACCGGGCTATTGCCCTGGATCTTTTGGAAGGAGTCCAGATAAGGCTTGGCCTTCTCGGTCTCGCCCAGTCCAAAATGCGCCAGCCCGTTGAGCATCAGCAGCTGTGGACGGTACTGGATGAAGGGTACCGGCACAGGGTCCAGAAAAGCCGTGACCTCAGCCAGGGCCGAGCGCACGGCAACAGGTTTGCCGTCGCGCTCAGCCAGCAGGGCCTTGAGATAAGCCGCGCGCGGCTCGCTTGGAGACAGGCGCTGCACCTCAGCCACGTCCTTGGCGGCCTCTGCATACTTTCCTAAATCGATAGCAATACCCGCACGGGCGACGCGTGCTTCCACATGTTTCGCATCCAGCTGCAAGGCAGCGTCATAGGCCGCCACGGCGCCACGCAAGTCACCTTGGACGTGGGCCAAAGAACCCTTTTGATAACGCGCCTCCGCTGAATTAGGTGCCAGGGCCAAGGCCCGGTCTATGGCCGAATTGGCCTCGCTGAACTGGCGCGAACGAATGCGCACCGGCACCTCGGCCAGCCAGACTTCCGCACTGCGGCCGTCCACGATACGGGCTTCATCGATGGCTTTCAACGCATCCCGTGGCTCACCAATGTCTGCGCTGGCAGATGCACGCAGCAGCAAAAGCTGGATTTGCGTGGCAGGCGGCAAACCGGTGGGATTGAACAAGGCTTGGCTCAGCATCAACTTGTGCTTGCCCTGGGCGATAAACGCTTGGGCCAGCGGTACCACGACTTCGGCCCGGTTCACGCCCAGGCGCAGCGCTTCATTCAACGCAACCTCGGAAGCCACCGCCTCGCCATTCGCCAGCAAAGCCTTGCCCAGCAGCACCTGGACGGGCAGCATGTTTTTGTCGATTTGCAGCGCATTCTTCAGCTGAATGATGGCGCCGGGCATGTCGTGACGCTCATAGCGACTCAGCGCATCTTCGTAATAACGCGATGCCTTGCTGTCTGACACCGCATAGGAGGAAAGGCTGGTGGCACACAGCAAAGCCAAAAGCGTGGCGCGCCCGGCAAAAGCCGCGCTGCTAGAAAGGGGAAATAGCTTCATGGAGGGCAACTCTTGGCAGCGGGCGCACGGTGCGGCCCAATCCAGGAATGTTAGCCCATGTAACAAAGCCTTTACAGGAGGAATCTCCCCACTCCGTGAGGAAATGGGCTATCGGTGATTTGCTTCACATCCCGCTACAACACCCAAAATCTGCGTGATGCAGACCGGCAGACCGATATCACGCCGAAGCGGCAAAACGCTCGAATCCACGCGCCCGCAGCACGCAGGCCGGGCATTCGCCACAGCCATATCCCCAGGCCTGGCGGTGGCCGCGGTCGCCCAGGTAGCAGGTGTGGGTGTGCTCCACGATCAGGTCTACCAACGCCTGGCCACCCAGCTGCCGCGCCAACTCCCAGGTTTGCGCCTTGTCTATCCACATCAACGGGGTTTCGATCAAATACCGTTTGTCCATGCCCAAGGACAAAGCCAGTTGCATGGCTTTCATGGTGTCGTCGCGGCAGTCCGGGTATCCTGAAAAATCGGTCTCGCACACGCCGGTGACGATGACTTCCAGATTACGCCGGTAGGCCAGGGCTGCAGCCAGGGTCAGAAACAACAGATTACGCCCGGGCACAAAGGTGTTGGGCAGGCCACTCTCCTCCATCTTGAACGCCATGTCACGGGTCAGCGAGGTCTCGCTCACCTGGCCCAGAACGGACAAATCCAGCAGATGGTCTTCGCCCATCTTGCCGGCCCACTGCGGGAATTGCAGCTTGATCTGCTCCAGCACACGCAGACGGACCTGCAGCTCTACGTGGTGGCGCTGGCCATAGTCAAACGCAACCGTCTCCACATGGTCGTACTTGGACAAAGCCTGGGCCAGGCAGGTGGTGGAGTCCTGCCCACCGGAAAACAAAACAAGAGCGCGGGAATGCATGGTCGGATTTCAATAACAGTAACTGATCTTTATAGGCTATTTTCGTAGAAGACGACAGCCACCCGCCAGTTCACCTTGGCAGGTCGCCCCTGGCCGGGGCAGGTAGGATGTGGCAATGAAATTTCTCTTGCACCTGGTCCGCACACTGTTCAGATACACACTGACGCCCCTGATCGCCCTGCTGCTTGTATTCGAAGAATGGGGGTGGGAACCGCTGGCCCGGTGGATGGACAGATTGGCGCATTTGCCGGTCTGGTCGCATTTGGAGCGCCTTATACGGCGCCTGCCGCCGTATGCCGCCCTGCTGGTATTTTTTGTGCCCATGTTGACGCTGCTGCCCATCAAGCTGCTGGCCTTCTACTGGATCAGCAAAGGGCATGCCTTGTTGGGCCTGCTGGTGGTGCTGGCAGCCAAGCTGCTAGGCACAGCGATAGTAGCCCGCCTATTCCACCTGACGCAGCCCGCACTGATGCAACTGCCCTGGTTCAACCGCCTTTACCAACGCTGGAAAGCATGGAAGGACGAATTGATCGCCCAAGTCAGAAGCAGCAGGCCCTGGCGCATCGCACGCGCGACCTCACGCGCTGTGCGCCAAGTCAGCCGCAAGCTGCTGGAAACCCTGCGCCAGGCCTTCCGCTAGCCTTCAAAGGTCTTATAAGCTTTTTAGGGCTCTAGCGCAGATACTACCTGCGCTAGCAGCTATAAAAACGATAGTACTTAGAAATCAAACTCAATGTGAGTGGCGTGGCACGGTCGAACCGCGGCAGCCCACCAGGAAGTCGAAATCGCAGCCATCGTCGGCCTGCAGCACGTGGTCCACGTACAGGCGGGCATAGCCCCCCGACAGCGGCTTGGGTACGTTGCCTGCCAGGGCGGCCAGGCGCTCGGCCAGCTCGGCATCGCTGATGTCCAGATGCAAGCGGCCTTGTTCGCAGTCCAACTCAATGAAGTCACCATCGCGCACGGCGGCCAGCGGGCCACCGGCAGCGGCCTCAGGTGCCACGTGCAGCACGACGGTGCCGTAGGCGGTGCCACTCATGCGGGCGTCGGAGATGCGCACCATGTCTTTTACGCCCTGGCGCAGCAGCTTGGGTGGCAGGCCCATATTGCCGACCTCGGCCATGCCGGGGTAACCCTTGGGGCCGCAGTTCTTCATCACCATCACGCAGCTGGCGTCGATGTCCAGGTTTTCATCGACGATGCGTTCCTTGTAATGCTCCAGGTTCTCGAACACCACGGCGCGGCCGCGGTGCTTGAGCAGCGCGGGCGTAGCCGCCGATGGCTTGAGCACCGCGCCGCGTGGCGACAGGTTGCCGCGCAGGATGCAGATGCCACCGTCGGCGATCAACGGGTTATCGATGGGGCGGATGACTTCGTCGTTGTACTGGGGTGCTTCACGCACGTTGTCCCACATGGACTTGCCGTTCACCGTCAACGCATCGGGGTGCGGCAGCAGGCCATTCTCGCCCAGGCGGCGCAGCACGGCGGGCAGGCCACCGGCGTAGTAGAACTCTTCCATCAGGAAGCGGCCCGAAGGCTGCAAGTCCACAATAGTTGGGGTGTTACGGCCGATGCGGGTCCAGTCTTCCAGGTCCAGCTGCACACCGATACGGCCGGCAATGGCCTTCAAATGGATGACGGCATTGGTCGAGCCACCGATGGCGGCGTTGGTGCGGATGGCGTTCTCGAAGGCTTCGCGGGTCAGAATCTTGGACAGGGTCAGACCTTCGCGGGCCATCTCCACCGCGCGCGAACCCGACATATGGGCCAGCACGTAGCGACGCGAATCCACTGCGGGAATTGCGGCGTTGTGCGGCAGCGAGGTGCCCAGCGCTTCGGCCATGCAGGCCATGGTGGAGGCCGTGCCCATGGTGTTGCAGGTGCCGGCGGAACGCGACATGCCGGCTTCGGCGGCAAAGAATTGGTGTTCGTTGATCTCGCCAGCTTTCAGCGATTCATGCAGCTGCCAGACGGCAGTACCGGAGCCGATGTTCTTGCCATCCAGCTTGCCGTTCAGCATGGGGCCGCCGGTGACGACGATGGCCGGGATATCGCAGCTGGCCGCGCCCATCAGCAAAGCCGGCGTGGTCTTATCGCAGCCGGTGAGCAGTACCACCGCGTCGATGGGGTTGCCACGGATGGCTTCTTCCACGTCCATGCTGGCCAGATTGCGGGTCAGCATGGCGGTAGGGCGCAGATTCGATTCGCCGTTGGAGAACACCGGAAACTCGACCGGGAAGCCTCCAGCCTCGAAGATGCCGCGCTTCACATGCTCGGCGATCTTGCGGAAGTGGGCGTTGCAGGGGGTCAGCTCAGACCAGGTATTGCAGATGCCGATGATGGGGCGGCCGTCAAACTCATGGTCAGGAATACCCTGGTTCTTCATCCAGCTGCGGTACATGAAGCCGTTTTTATCAGCAGAGCCAAACCACTCCGCAGAACGCATTTTTTTCGGGGTATCAGTCATAGTAAATTTTTCAAAGAAGAGCGGCTACGGAAATCAGCCGCGGGGGATTTGCGGGCGGTAAAAAGCGCTGCAACAAGCAGAACAGGAAAAGCAGCGCGCCCACCACGATGCGCGTCCACCACGAACTCAAAGACTCATCAAAAGAAATCAATGCTTGGATGATGCCCACTGCGTGCATACCGTAGCAAAGCATGTAGAAGATGAACATGACACCAGCCAGCGTAGAGCAAAAACCAGACGGTATGTACACGCCAATCAGCGCAGAGCGCACTGACAAGCCCATCAACATGGCAGAGTATTCGCTGCCGCCGACGGCATACACGTTGCACCCCAAAGATGCGCAGTACGCCAAGGAAATGCCCCCAGCAACGCCACCAAAACGATGACGGTCCCTATGAAAATGGATGCGTCAGCCCATACAGACAAACGTATTTGCGATACCGCCGGGTAAAACTCACGGGTCATACTAATTGAATCAATGCTAATCAGGTAGCACAAGCCGTACACCAAGAACATGCCTGCCAGAGTCACCCTGAAATGCTGCAGGCGGTCTATCCGCGTAAGCTGCAGCGCTGGGTTGGCACTGGTGCCTAACATTATTTGTTCTTGTTGTAGACGTCAACAAACACGGCCGCCAGCAACACCAGGCCCTTGATGATCTGCTGGTAGTCAATGCCGATGCCCATGATGGACATACCGTTGTTCATCACGCCCATGATGAAGGCACCGATCACCGCCCCCATCACCTTGCCAACGCCACCGGATGCCGAAGCGCCACCGATGAAGCAGGCTGCAATCACGTCCAGCTCAAATCCCAACCCGCCCTTGGGCGTGGCGGTGTTCAGCCGCGCGGCAAACACCAGTCCGGCCAGCGCAGCCAGCACACCCATATTGATGAAGGTGTAGAAGGCCAGACGCTCGGTTTTGATACCCGACAGCTTGGCGGCCTTTTCGTTGCCGCCCAGGGCGTAAACGCGACGGCCAATGGTGGTCCGACTGGTCACGAAATCAAACAACGCAATCAGCAGCGCCATGACGATCAGCACATTGGGCAGGCCCTTGTAGGACGCTAGCAGGTAACTGAAGGTGATCAGCAAGGCTGAGAAAATCACCATCTTGCCCCAAAAGAAGGCCGTGGGTTCGCCAGTCACACCGTGTTTTTGCTGATTGGCACGTGCGCGTATACCCGCCACCACCAGTGCCAGGGCCACCAATACACCCAACAGCAAAGAGGTCATCCGCAAACCGTCGGAGCTGAACAGATCGCCGATGAAACCCGAACTGAGCATCTGAAAAGTATCTGGGAATGGCCCCACCGACTGCCCTTGCAGCAACGCCAGCGCCAACCCCCGGAACACCAGCATGCCCGCCAACGTGACGATAAAGGAGGGAATGCGGAAGAAGGCGACGAAGTAACCTTGCATGGCCCCGATCAGCCCACCTACAGCCAGGCAGAGAATGGCCGTGGGCAGGTAATGCCATTCGTAATTGACCATCAGCACCGCAGCCACCGCGCCGACAAAGCCGACGATGGAGCCGACCGACAAGTCGATGTGACCCGCCACGATCACCAGCAGCATACCCAGCGCCATGATGACGATGTAGCTGTTTTGCAGCACCAGGTTGGTCAGGTTCAACGGCTGCATCAGCGTGCCGTTGGTCATGAACTGGAAGAAGGCCATGATGGCCACTAGCGACAGCAGCATGCCATATTCGCGCAGGTTGCTTTTAAAGAAGCTCAGGCCCGAAGGCGCAGCGGTGACAGCAGAGGCCGCAGGGGTTGCAGTTGTTTTTTCCATGATCTGAATGTTCTAGTAATGCTCTAGTTGGCGCTGACGATGGCACGCATGATTTTTTCCTGGCTCGCCTCGGCGGTTGGCATTTCGGCCACAAACCGCCCTTCGTTCATCACGTAGATGCGGTCCGACAGGCCCAGCAGCTCAGGCATTTCGGACGAAATCACGATCACGCACTTACCCTCGGCCGCGAGTTGCGCAATCAGTGTGTAGATTTCGAACTTGGCCCCCACGTCAATGCCGCGTGTGGGCTCGTCCAGAATCAATACCTCGGGGTTGGTGAACAGCCATTTGCTCAGCACCACTTTTTGCTGGTTGCCACCCGACAGGTTGACCACTTTCTGGTCTACACCCGAGCAGCGAGTGCGCATTTTTTCGCGGTAACCCTGGGCCACGGCAAACTCGCGACCATCGTCGATCACGCCGTTTTTGGACACGCCAGGTAGATTCGCCAGCGAGGTGTTCCACTGGATGTCTTCGTTCAACACCAGGCCGTTGCCCTTGCGGTCTTCGGTGACGTAGGCCAGGCCGTGCGCCACGGCTTTTTGCACCGTGGACACGTCGATTTCCTTACCGTGCAGCATCGCCTTGCCGCTGATGCGCTGGCCCCAGGATTTACCAAACACACTCATCGCCAACTCGGTGCGGCCCGCGCCCATCAGGCCGGCAATGCCGACGATTTCGCCACGCTTGACGGTCAGGTTGATGCCTTTAACCATCTCGCGGTCGGCATGCTGTGGGTGGTAGGCGCGCCAGTCGCGCAGCTCGAACACGGTCTCACCAATATTCGGCGTACGTTTGGGGTAACGGTCGGCCATTTCGCGGCCCACCATACCGCGAATCACGCGGTCTTCGCTAATGGATTCGGCGCGGCAGTCCAGCGTCTCCACCGTGGTGCCGTCACGCAAAATGGTGATGGAGTCGGCTACCTTGGAGATTTCGTTGAGCTTGTGCGAAATCAGAATGCAGGCAATGCCCTGGGCTTTGAGTTCTAGCAGCAGCATCAACAGCGCATCGCTGTCGGTTTCGTTCAGGCTGGCCGTAGGCTCATCCAGGATCAGCAGTTTGACTTCTTTGGACAGCGCCTTGGCAATTTCGACCAATTGCTGCTTGCCCACGCCGATATTGGTGATCAGCGTGTTGGGGGATTCTTTGAGGCCGACCTTCTTTAGCAAGGCCTGGGTCTGGCTGTGTGCCGCCATCCAGTCGATCACTCCGTTGTGCGCGGTCTCGTTGCCCAAAAAGATGTTTTCGGCAATCGACAGCAGCGGCACCAAAGCCAGCTCCTGGTGAATGATGATGATGCCCTGTTGCTCGCTGTCGTGGATGCCGCTGAATCGGCGCTCCTCATCCATGTAGCGGATCTCTCCGCTGTAGGTGCCATGGGGATAGACACCCGACAAGACCTTCATCAAGGTTGACTTTCCTGCGCCGTTTTCACCCACCACGGCATGTATCTCGCCTGCATGCACACGCAGATTGACCTTATTCAACGCAACCACTCCGGGGAATGTCTTGCGGATGTCGTGCATCTCCAGAATTGTTTTCAACGCCTATTCCTCTTTTAGACTTACGCAGCGCCCGTGGGCGCGGTGATACTCACCTGCCCTCGGGCGCTGCGTAAACCGTGCTTCAGTTGAAAGCAAATTGCATCTCAGGCACAACGATCCTGCTCCGCGAGGCGCAGGATCGTCGGCCGTCACGGCTTACTTGACTTGCGATTCCTTGTAGTAACCGCTGTCAATCAGGATTGGCTTCCAGTTGGAAGCATCTACAGCCACTGGCTTGAGCAGGTAAGCAGGCACGACCTTGATGCCGTTGTTATAGGTCTTGGTGTCGTTGATTTCAGGCTTCTTGCCGGACAACTCGGCATCCACCATATTGGCGGTCACCTTGGCCAGCTCACGGGTGTCCTTGAAGATGGTGGAGTACTGTTCACCACGCAGAATGGACTTCACCGAAGGTATTTCCGCGTCCTGGCCGCTCACGATCGGGCAAGGCTGGGTCTTGGTGCAGTAGCCCACACCCTTGAGGGAAGACAGAATCCCGATGGAAATGCCGTCATAAGGGGACAGCACGGCATCGACCTTGTCCTTGGCATAGAAGGCGGACAGCAAGTTGTCCATACGGGCCTGGGCCACAGCACCATCCCAACGCAGGGTACCGACCTTGTCCATGCCCATTTGCTTGCTGCGCACCACCAGCTTGCCGCTGTCGATGTAAGGCTTGAACACGCTCATCGCGCCGTCGTAGAAGAAGAAGGCGTTGTTGTCATCTGGCGAACCACCAAACAACTCGATATTGAACGGACCCTTGCCTTGTTTCAGGCCCAGCTTGTCCACAATGGTGCCGGCTTGCAACACGCCGACCTGGAAGTTGTCGAACGTAGCGTAGTAATCCACGTTCTTGGACCCCTTGATCAGACGGTCATAGGCAATGACCTTGACGCCCTTGTCGGCAGCGTTTTGCAACGCCTTGGACAGCGTGGTGCCGTCAATCGAAGCAATCACCAGGACCTTGGCACCCTTGGTAACCATGTTCTCGATTTGGGCGAGCTGGTTAGGGATGTCGTCGTCAGCGTACTGCAAATCGGTCTTGTAGCCGCGCTCCTTGAGTACCTTGACCATGTTGTCGCCGTCAGCGATCCAGCGGGCCGAAGATTTCGTGGGCATGGAAATGCCGATGGTTCCCTTGTCTTGTGCATTGGCCTGGGGTGCGAAACCCATAGCGGCCAGGGCCATGCTGGCCAGCAAGGTTTTGATAAACGTACGTTTCATTGGATGTCTCCGTTGGTTAAAAAAACGCCCCCAGTATCAAGGGCGTCGTGGTTCGCGCAGATAAGTATTTACGCTTGGGGAACTCTTGCAGCCACTTCCATCGGAAAGATACTTTCTTCAGTCAGAATGCGTTTTTGCAAAGTCTTGCCTGCCTTCAAATTTATCATGACGGCCATGAGCTTCGAGCCCAGTAACGGCCCGCACTCAACAGACACGTTCAATTTACCAGTAATCATGGCGTCGAACGCGCCCTTCACCGCATCGATAGACATAATCATGATGTCCTTGACGGATTTGAACGTAGCTTCTTCAACCGCCTGGCTGGAACCAATCGCCATGCCCTCGTTGCGCGCAAACAGCACATTGATCTTCTTGCCCTCGGCCTTTAAAAATACCTCCATGACTTCCTTCCCCTTGGCACGGGTGAAGTCGCCATCCACGTTCTGAGCAATGAAGGAACGAATGGCCTTGATCTGATTTTTCTGCCTTTGCTGTGCATCAGAGAACTTCAACTCAATTCCGGCTTCTGCGACAGAAGCCTTGATGGAATCGGCATTAACGGTATGCCATTCGCTTTCGGCACCCACTTGGCTAAAACCCAGAATAATTTTCTCCTGTGCAAATGCAGCGGATGGCAGCAGGCCGATAAAAAACACAGCAGCCAGTACAGCTGTAAGGGTACGGCAATTGATTTTTATAGCGCCTCCTAATTGATTTCGTAGTTTGCCCGGCCTGCTATTTCAGGCCAGCATATAGCCGGTCTTCACCGTGGTGTAGAACTCTGCTGCGTAGCGCCCCTGCTCGCGCGGACCGTAGCTGGATCCCTTGCGCCCGCCAAAAGGCACGTGGTAATCGACACCCGCTGTAGGCAAATTGACCATGGTCATCCCCACATCCGCATGGCGCTTGAAATGCATCGCGGTTTTCAGCGATGTAGTGCATATACCGGCACATAAGCCAAATGGAGTGTCGTTCGCCAAAGCCAGCGCATGCTCGTAGCTATCTGCACGCAGCACGCAGGCAACGGGGCCGAAAATTTCTTCGCGGGCCAAGCGGTGCTCTGGCTTCGCAAGGAACAATGCAGGACTCATGTAGTGTCCAGGTGTAGGACGCTCCAAGACAGCGCCCCCAAAAATATGCTCCGCACCTTCTGCACGGGCGATTTCCATCCAGGCCAAGTGCTGTACCAACTGACTGCGATCCACCACCGGACCTATGGCCGTATCCCGTTCCAACGCATGCCCAACCTTCAGCTTGATCATCCGTTGACGCAGCTGCGATACAAATGCGTCATGCACCGCCGTTTCCACAATCAACCGGCTGGATGCGGTGCAGCGCTGGCCCGTTGAGAAATATGCGCCCTGCACAGCGCAATCCACCGCTTGGTCTAGGTCCGCGTCGGCCAACACCACCAAAGGATTTTTGCCGCCCATCTCCAACTGCACCTTCGCGCGCCGCGCCGAGGCGGCCTGCAAAATGCGCTCACCTGTCGCCACCGAACCAGTAAAGCTCAAAGCATTTACGCGCGGGCTATCGACCAGCGTCTGACCCACCTCACGGCCGCTACCCATGACCAGATTGAAAACGCCTGCCGGTAGACCAGAACGACTAATGATCTCCGCCAACGCCCAACCGCAGGCTGGCACTAACTCAGCGGGCTTGAATACCACGCTATTACCATAAGCGAGCGCCGGTGCAATCTTCCATGCAGGAATGGCAAACGGGAAATTCCACGGAGCGATAATGCCAACCACCCCCACCGGCTCACGCGTCACGTCAACTTGCACACCCGGCCGCACAGAGGCCATGGCCTCACCCGCAATGCGCAAGGCCTCGCCGGCAAAAAATTTGAATATCTGGCCCGCCCGTGTGACCTCGCCCACGGCTTCTGGCAAAGTCTTACCCTCTTCCCGAGCAAGTAGATTGCCCAACTCAGCTTTGCGAGCCAGGATTTCGCTGCCAATTTGGTCCAGTACGTCGAATCGACGCTGCGGTGTACTCTGACTCCAATGCGACAAAGCCTCGGCAGCGGCACGTATCGCCAGTTCGGTCTGGTTACGATCAGCACGTGCGTACTCTGCAACTACTTCACGGGTATCAGACGGATTTTCACTAATGCCGGTGGTGACACCCGTCTCCCAGCGACCATTGATGTATTGCCGGGCAGTCTGCAGTTTTTCGCCTGATGTCATGTAGATGTGATTGCCAATGTGCGAGCAGTTTAGAAATAAAATTCATATCAATCTAATCATTTTTTCAACAAAATACATATCAATGTCTGCATTCTGGAAAACCCCATGACGAATTACACCCACTGGTTCATCCGCGCCCGGCTGAAAACCCGACAGCTTTTGTTGCTGGTGGCCCTGGCGGAAGAAGGCAACATCCACCGGGCAGCCCAAGTGCTCAACATGACTCAGCCCGCTGCGTCAAAGTTGCTCAAAGACTTGGAAGACGTGCTGGAGGTGTCGCTATTCGACCGTCTGCCACGCGGCATGCAGCCCACTTGGTATGGCGAAACCATGATCCGCCATGCTCGCGTAGCCCTGGCTAGCCTGAACCAGGCACACGAAGAACTCACCGCGCTCAAAGCCGGACGCTTTGGCCAAGTCAGCATCGGTGCGATCACCTCACCGGGGCTCACACTGCTGCCGTCGGCTGTTGCCCTGGTCAAGCAGGAGCAACCCACGCTGCGTATTGCACTGGACATCGATACAAGCCCGGCGCTGATTGAGCGACTACAACAGGGCAAACTCGACATCCTGGTGGCCCGCCTGTTCGCCGAACACGATAAGACCAATCTGCGTTACGAACCCTTAGTAGAAGAGCCGGTATGCGCTGTCGTCCGACCAGGCCACCCGCTGATTGGCATGACAGGACTGACCTTGCGCGACGTAGTGAGCGCCGGCTGGATCGTCCCGCCGGCCGGCAGTGTGCTACGCCACCGGTTTGAGCTGATGTTCCAGGAGGTAGGGCTGGCCACGCCGTTGAATGTGGTTGAAAGCGCCGCCCTGCTCTTCATCACCCGCATGCTGCAGCAAAGCGATATGGTGGCCGTAATTGCCGCCGATGTAGCCAAGTACTATGCTGCCCACGGCATTGTTTCCATAGTGCCGTTGGAAATACCATGCCATATGGATGCATTCGGCATCATCACCCGTACCGACCGCCTCCCCTCCCCCGCAGCCAAGGTGATGATGAAGGCCCTGAAGACCGCCAGTCTGTCACTATACGGATGCAAGCTGGAGGCCGAATAAAGCTAAGCTGTCAAGCCCAGCCGGCATCCACCTTGAACTCTTGGGCGGTGCACATGGCGCCGTCACTGGAGGCCAGGAACAAAACCATGCGCGCGATATCTGCGGGCAAAATTTTGTCGGGCAGGCACTGGGTGCGCTGCAAATTGGCCTCGCCCTCGGCATCCAGCCACAGCTGGACCTGGCGTTCGGTCATCACCCAACCTGGCGAGACGGTGTTGATGCGGATGCGGTCCTGGCCCAGGCTCTTGGCCAAGCCACGCGTCAGGCCATTCACCGACGACTTGGCGATCGCATAGCAGGGGTAGCCCGTGCCCTTGGTCTGCCAGCCGGTGGACCCCAGGTTGATGATGGAACCACCGCCCAGCCGGCGCATGCCCGGCACCACCGACTGGATTGCAAAAAATGCCGGCCGCTCGTTAATAGCCATTCGCTGGTCGTAGTACTCGGGGGTGACCGACTCCAGCGTGTGGCGGTCGTCACTGGCTACGTTGTTGACCAGTGCCGAGAAGTCGCCCAGAACCGCAGCGGCATCCTGTATGGCCGCTTGCAGCGCAGCCACATCCCGCACATCGCAGGTACGCCACCAGGGCGCGGCATGGCCGACGTCCTGCAACTGCTGCGCCAGCGCACGGCTGGCATCTTCGGCCACATCCACAAAGGCGACCCGTGCGCCCTGCTCCACAAATGCCGAGACGATGGCCGCGCCAATACCGCCGCCACCGCCAGTCACAAAGACCGGCAGGTTACGCAAACTGGGGTAGGAGGAGTCCAATGCGGCGCCGGAAGATGTCGCCTGCGAGTTAATGTTATTTGTCATTGCAAAATATATATCTTTAAATGCAAAAAATAATG
This sequence comes from Rhodoferax sp. GW821-FHT02C08, assembly GCF_059421805.1. NCBI lineage: Bacteria > Pseudomonadati > Pseudomonadota > Betaproteobacteria > Burkholderiales > Comamonadaceae > Rhodoferax > Rhodoferax sp. GW821-FHT02C08. Next base: position 70,136 of record NZ_JBWKVR010000020.1, on the reverse strand, counting down.
CATTTTGATATAACTATGCCCTGCGCACCCCATCCACGTCAAGCACCGGACCTATTTACGCGCCGAACAAGGCGCAGCTTTTCACTTCAACCAACACACCATCAGCCGCCGCAAGATTTATAAAAAATATGGCTCTATCGCATGTATTACGTGCGTCAGCAGCTACGAAATAAATAGCAATCACCCGTCCTACGTTAAACGCTTGCGGCCCGGTTAGCGTCCAGCGCCGCATGCAAGGCCACCAGAGCCTGGGTCAGCTTGTGCTGCGGGTCCAGATAGACCATGGGCAAGGATTGTTCGTGCGATTCACGTATCTTGACCGAAGAGGACAGATAGGGCTGCAGCACAGGCAGACCCTCGGCCACCAATTCGTTCACCATGCGCTGCGGCAGGTTGGCGCGCGGTTGGAACTGATTCACCACAATTCCGTCCACCACCAGGCCGGGGTTGTGGTCCACGCGGATTTCCTGCACGTTCTCCAGCAAGGTGTACAGGGCCTTGCGGGCAAACTCGTCGCAGTCGAACGGGATCAGGCAAGCACGCGCGCCAATCAGGGCGGAACGGGTATAGAAGTTCAGCGCGGGTGGGGTATCCAGGTAAATACGGTCGTAGTCCGCCCCCAATTGCTGCAAGGCTTCACGCAGCTTGTACAGCTTGTGACGCGACTCCAGCTTGCCCTCCAGCTCGCCCAGCGCCGGGCTGGACGGCATCACATGCAGGTTCTCGTGTGGCGTGGGTACGATGAAATCCGTGGGCGGTACCGTGCGCAGGCTGTAGCTCAGGCAATGTTCAAAGAACCCGGCCACAGTGGGCTGGTCTTCGCGTGCCAGCGATCCCAACAGATAACTTGTGGAATTTCCCTGAGGGTCCAGATCGATTACCAGGGTGCGCAAACCCTGGCTGGCACTGATGGCGGCCAGGTTGCAGGTAATGGTGGACTTACCCACCCCACCCTTCTGGTTGAAAACGACAAGTGGCATGGCACGGTTCCTCGTACAAAGAGACAGGGGCTAAAACTCGGGCTATTGTCCACGGTCCATGCCCAACGCAGGCCAGCAGCAAATCGCATGCCCACTGCGACAAAAATAAGCCGCTGACCATCGCAGATGGCTACCGGCCCAACTACGGCGATTTGGTAGCATGAAGACATGTTCAACCGCGCCTGCATCCGGCCCGCAGTCATTGCTGCCCACCTCAGTCTTTGCGCATTCAGCTGCTGCTTGGCAGCTACGCCCCCCACATTCGAAACCCCGGAAGCAGAGAAATTCGTACGGAGCATGTTGGCCGAAGCCGATGCAGGCAAGATCCTGCGCGTCAGCAGCAAAACCCTGATGCAAGCCTACAAATCCAACGAGGCTGCCGCCGACCAAAAATACAAAGGTAAACCACTGCTGGTGGAAACTGCGGTGGACCTGGTATCACGCGACATGGTCGGCGCCCTGGTGGTGTACCTTAAATCAGGCTCCTTTATGCCGGTTGCAGCCCGCTTCGACACCAAGGTCACCCTGGTCGAAGGCCTGGAAAGTAGCACCAACACCGTCAAAATCCGGCGGCTTCCAGCGGAAGAAGCCGTCACCTTGCTAAAACGCGGCCAGACCATCCATCTGCTCTGCAAAGGTGACGGTTACAGCCTGGGCTCCCCGGGGCTGGAGCTTTGCAACATGGTCAGCTTATAAAAGCTGGTATTTAAATCCCTGGCTCCGGCCCCTGCGCGCCCTTGTGCATCGTGATCACATCAAACGGGCAGCGCAGTGCGCATTTGCTGCAACCGGTACAGGCATCTATATCGCTAAGAACAGAGAACTTCTTCCAGCCCTGCCTTTCCAAGGACAGCAAATGCAGGTCGCAAGTGGGCACGCACCAGCCGCAGCCAGTGCAGCGTGTGGTGTCTATTACCGGTTTCGGTACTTGGCGTGGTCTACCCATTGAACCTACATCATAGAACCGGCACAACCTTGTTCACCACACAGACGAAAATCCAAAGATGCAAGAACCTTCGCCTCGCTCCATACCCCGCTTCTGGTGGCACGCCACAACACTAGTCGCATTCCTGGCGGGCTGCGCCTCCACACCACCCAAGCAGCCGCTGCGAGCTGTCTCGCCAGCCGCTACCCAAGCCGCACCAGCGTCACCCTCTGCCGAAGCACAGAGCCTGCAATCAGATTTCGCCCGCTGGGTCGATAGCGTCCGCGCCCCGGCGCTTGCCGCCGGCATCAGCGATGCCACCCTGCATATCGCTTTCGACAATGTGCGCTACCTGCCACGTGTGGTCCAACTGGACCAGGCACAGCCCGAATTCACGCGTACGGTCTGGGACTATCTGGACTCAGCCGTATCCCCGCAACGCGTGGTGCGCGGCCAGGACAAACTCCTGCAAGTCCGGGCTGAAGCCGATGCAGCCGCCACCAGCTACGGCGTACCGGCCAGCACCCTGGTCGCCATCTGGGGCATGGAAAGCAACTACGGCAGCAACTACGGTGACATCCCCACCATCGACGCGCTGGCAACGCTGGGTTTCGAAGGGCGGCGCGAAGACTGGGCCCGTAGCCAATTGCTGGCAGCGTTGAAGATTCTGCAAAACCGTGATATCGACCGTGCCCACATGATCGGATCCTGGGCTGGCGCCATGGGCCAGACCCAGTTCCTGCCATCGAACTTTCTGGCCTACGCCGTAGATGCCGATGGCGACGGCCGCCGCGACATCTGGGGCAGCATGGCCGATGTACTGGCCTCGACAGCCAACTTCCTGGTCCGCTCTGGCTGGCAACCAGGTCAGCCCTGGGGCACTGAGGTGCAGCTCCCCTCAGGGTTCGACTTCGGCCGCGCCGACACCCAGATACGGCAAACCGCCGAGCTATGGGCGCTGGAGGGCGTACGCAGCATGGACGGCGCAGCCCTGCCCGCGCTGGACGCGGCAGAAATCCTGTTGCCTGCAGGCGCACGCGGACCCGCCTTTCTGGTGGGCCCCAACTTTCGCGCCATCCTGCGCTACAACAACTCCACCAGCTACGCGCTCGCGGTCAGTCTGCTAGCCCAGCGCCTGGACAATGGGCCCGCTGTACAAGCGGCGTGGCCGCGTGATCTGCAAGCCCTCACGCGCAGCCAAATACGGGAGCTACAAACAGCACTGAACCAGCGTGGATTTGCCAGCGGCAGCGCCGACGGCCTGATGGGCCCCACCACACGCGACGGCCTGAGAAAGTACCAACGCAGCCTGGGCCTGCCTGCAGATGGCTATCCAGACCTGGAGTTGTTGCAGCGCTTGCAAGCGCCATAGCATTGCGGATTCAGGACATCCGCAATGCACCGGTAGCCCGAGCGTCAAGCCAGCTGGCGTTGTACATGCTTGAGTAAGCCTTCACAGGCATCTTCGACCAGGTCCAGTACGGCCTCAAACCCTTGCTCCCCACCGTAATAGGGGTCCGGGACCACCGGGTTGTCATAGTGTTCACAGAACTCGGTCAAGCGCCGGATCTTGGAGTGGTGACGGGACGGGCTTTCACTCTGCGTCAAAGCCAGGTTGTCCCAGTCCATCACCAGAATCAGGTCGTATGCGTCAAAGTCTGCATTCCGGATCTGACGCGCCCGTAAACGAGACAGGTCGTAGCCACGCCGGGATGCATGCGCCTGCGATCGGGTGTCAGGGGGACTATTGGGATGGTAGTTGTGGGTGCCGGCGGAATCCACATGGATTCGGTGCCCCCAGCCCTGTGCAGTGACCTTGTGCAGGAACACGCCATGGGCGGTCGGACTGCGACAGATATTGCCCATGCAGACAAATAGAACAGAGAAGGTTTTCATCATCGTCGTCGTGCGGGATGCCCAATCCTGGTCAAGCGGGAAGCAACAGTACCAGAGTTCCCAATCGGGCCATGCTTCTACACTAGGATGACAAATATACTGTATATTAAAACAGTATTTAGCCCAACTACAGATGTGAGAGCCCGCATGGAAACCATGATCGAAACCCTGTACACCGTCACTCTCAGCGACTACCCCGATCTACCCGAGAAGGAACGCATGGCTGCGGAAGCGCGCTACTGCAAAGCGTTAGAGCGGCGTATAGGCCCGCCGGAAGACGTAGCGCATGTACTCAAAGCAATAGAGCGTCTGACAGACGACAGTGATGTACAAGAACCCAGCGATGAAACGCGTAAGCTGGTAAGCCATTGGCATCTTGCGTGTAACGTGGCACGAACTGCGGGCTTGCAAGGGTTGGGGGATCTACCAGAAGCCTGGTTTGATGTCCGTGTCTTGTAAGCAGCCCCCTCAAACGTTGCAAAACTTTGGCTGCTGCAATCCAGAGAAACGCCAGCACCGAAATACATCGTTCCGAAGCCCATGTTGAATCTTCTCTTCACAACCGTTACCGGAGCCCTTGCAGCCACAGGAGCATCCGCTATGGCTCCAAGCTTGTTGGGCAGGAGTCTCAGTGTCTGGGAAGTATTGCTTTGCGGCGGTTTGGCATGGGCCTGCACAGCCTGCGTACTACGCTACCGCAAACGCCAGGAACGCAAGCGATTGGTTAGCATGCGCGACTCGGCCTTGTGGTGATGCAGCAGCCAGTTCGGGCGATTTCATCAACCGATTGGTTGAAATCAGCAACTCGCCAACCAGCCTCCGCTGGTGTCGACGGGAGGATTCAGTCCCCCCGCAGGGGTTTAGGCACAGCATGCCTGATCACGCCTTTGCGCCCCCGTACAAAAACCATACGAATCTGTTAGACGACTGCCAAGCACAAGCAATAATCAACATGGTAAAAGCAAAAAACCATTAATCGTAAGCTATTGATTTAGCTTACTCTTAACGGGTTTTTTTAATACATGCCCTTTTCGTCAGCCAGGCGGATATAGGGACGGTCGGCGGGGCATTTGGCCCGGTCGCACTGGAGTTTTGTCAGGGGCATACAGGCGCGTTTGGGGGCATATTTTCTGGGGGCACAAAAAAACTGGATTTATGCCCCCAAATATGCCCCCACAAAATGCTGGCTGTCAACGAACTACTTTGAACCTCCACGAACGAAAAAGCCCCGACTAGCGGGGCTTTTAGCGTGGTTCCTGAACTTCTACGAACTTCCTGGAACCGGTTCTTGGCGGAAAGGGTGGGATTCGAACCCACGGTACCTTGCGGTACGCCTGATTTCGAGTCAGGTACATTCGGCCACTCTGCCACCTTTCCTGGTGTGTCTTTAGCTTGGTCCTGGTGGCCTTGGGACTAAGCAACGCCCGCCATTCTAGCAGCTGGCGCGGCCATATTCGGCTTAGCCGCCCAATTTTTCCAAACCGCCCAGGTAAGGACGCAGCGCTTGCGGCACGGTGACCGAGCCATCGGCATTCTGGTAATTCTCCAACACAGCTACCAGCGTACGGCCCACGGCCAAACCCGAGCCATTCAAGGTGTGCAGCCATTCATTTTTGCCCTGCGCATTCTTGAAACGGGCTTGCAGGCGGCGGGCCTGGAAGGCTTCGCAGTTGGAGACCGAGCTGATTTCACGGTAGGTGTTCTGCGCAGGCAGCCAAACCTCCAGGTCATAGGTCTTGGCCGCGCCAAAGCCCATGTCGCCGGTGCACAAGGACATCACACGGTACGGCAAACCGAGCTTTTGCAGAATGGCTTCAGCGTGGCCGGTCATCTGTTCCAAAGCCTCGTAGCTGTGGTCGGGATGGACGATTTGCACCATCTCCACCTTGTCGAACTGGTGCTGGCGAATCAGGCCGCGCGTGTCGCGTCCGGCACTGCCGGCTTCGGAGCGGAAGCAAGGCGTATGGGCGGTCAACTTGATGGGCAGGTCGGTCTCGGCAGCAATGGTGTCGCGCACGAAATTGGTCAACGGCACTTCGCTGGTGGGGATCAAATACAACTTCTTCTTTGCAAGTTCAGCTAAAGAAGCGTCAAACATTGAAGCCAAACCGTCTCCCGCTCCAACATGAAACAGATCTTGCTCGAACTTGGGCAACTGGCCCGTGCCGCGCATGGAGTCAGCATTCACGATGTAAGGCACATAGCACTCGGTGTAGCCATGTTCGGTGGTCTGCACGTCCAGCATGAATTGCGCCAAAGCCCGGTGCAGACGGGCAATCGGACCTTGCATAACGGTAAAGCGCGAGCCAGTGAGCTTGACGCCCATTTCAAAGTCCAGGCCCAGGGGTTCGCCTAGATCCACATGGTCTTTTGCTACAAAGTCCATAGCACCTGGCGCACGTTCGGCGGGGCTCCAGGTCCGCACCACCACATTGCCAGATTCGTCCGCGCCGACCGGCACGCTGGCGTGCGGCAGATTGGGTACGGCCAGCAGCAGGGCCTGAAGCTCGGCTTGCAGATGGTCCAGACGCAGGGCCGAGCTTTCCAGTTCGTCCTTGATGGCCGCCACGGCAGCCATCACGCCATCGACGCTCTCTCCTTTGGCCTTGAGCTGGCCGATCTGCTTGCTGAGCGCGTTGCGCTGGGCCTGCAGCTCCTCGGTACGGGTCTGTATGGTTTTGCGCTCGGACTCCAGCGCGCGGAACGAATCCACGTTCAGGAAGGCTTGCGGATTTTTACGCGTTTGCAGCCGGGCTACGACGGCGTCAAGGTCTTTGCGGAGGAAGGTGATGTCTAGCATCCCCCCATTTTAGTTTCACGCCAGCGTAGCTGGATCGACGTTGCCGCCGCAGAGTATCAAAGCCACTTTTTCGTCCACACGTACCTGGTATGCGCCAGACTGCAAGGCCGCCAAACCCAGGGCCGCACCGGGCTCCACGGCCAGCTTCAACTCCTTCCACAGCCAGCGCTGCGCGGTTCGGATGGCGTCGTCGTCCAACAGCAAGGCGTCTCGTACAAAACGTTGCGTGACCTCCCAACCCAGCTGCCCGATGCGCTTGGCGCCCAATGAATCTGCGGCGATACCCCCCACTGCAACATCCACCGGTTCACCCGCTTGACGCGCACGGTACAGCGTTGGCGCCAAGGTAGGCTCCAGGGCTACCACGCGGCTACGCTGCTCAAACCAGGCCGCCACGCCGCCGATCAGGCCCCCGCCGCCCACGCTGACTAATACGCTGTCAGGCAGACCGCCCTGGGCTTCCATCTCGTGGGCCAGGGTGCCGGCACCAGCCAGCACTTCCGGCTGGTCGTAGGCATGGGTCAACAGGGCGCCGGTGATCTGCTGGCGCGCCATGCAGGCCTCGAAAGCCTCCGCATACACCGCCCCGGTCACCACCACCTCGGCCCCCAGATCACGCAAGCGGGCACGCTTGGCTTCGGGTGAGACCGTGGGCACAAATACCTCGCAGCGCACGCCCAGGGCCTGCGCCGCCGCCGCCGTGGCAATGCCCGCATTGCCGCCTGAGGCGATCACCACGCCCGCGTCCGGTATGTTGTTGGCCAACAGACGGTTCAGCATGCCGCGGGCCTTGAAGCTGCCGCCCACCTGGGTGTGCTCCAACTTGAGCCAGACCTCGGCACAGCCCAGGCCCAGCGCTGCGCCGGATAGCTTCCACAACGGTGTTTTACGTAAAAAATGGCCGTGGCGCGCATCAAACCTGCGCAAGGCGCTATCAATTTCAGAGTGATTCATCTTAGTAGCCGTCACTGCCATAGCCGCTGGCCAGGCTTTCAAACTTGGTGATATTGCGCAAGAACGCCAGCTTGACGGTGCCGACGGGCCCGTTACGGTGCTTAGCGATGATGACCTCAGCCACGCCCGGCTCTTTACACGCGTCCTTGGTGTAGTACTCGTCGCGGTAAATGAACATGATGATGTCCGCATCCTGCTCGATGGCGCCGGATTCACGCAAGTCACTCATCATGGGACGTTTGTCCGGGCGTTGCTCCACCGAACGGTTGAGCTGGGACAAGGCGATCACCGGGCATTGCAATTCTCTGGCCAGCATCTTCAAGCCGCGCGAGATTTCGCCCAGTTCGGTGGCGCGGTTGTCGCTACCTCCGCTGGAGCTGGAGCCACTCATCAGCTGCAAGTAGTCGACCACGATCAGGCCCAGCTTGCCGCACTGGCGTGCCAGGCGGCGCGAGTTGGCACGCAGCTCGCTGGGCGACAGGCCCGGGGTCTCATCGATATGCAACGACACCGTACGCAGGCGCTCCACCGCCTCGGCCAGGCGCGGCCATTCCTCGTCGGTCAGCTTGCCGGTGCGCAAATGCCCCTGGTCGACGCGACCGATCGAACCCACGATACGCACAGCCAACTGGGATGCCCCCATTTCCATCGAGAAGATGGCAACCGGCAAGCCTTCGTTGAGCGCCACGTGTTCGGCGATGTTCACCGCGAAAGCCGTCTTACCCATGGACGGACGCGCTGCAAGCACAATCATATCGCCCGGCTGCAGGCCAGAGGTCATGCGGTCCAGGTCAGGAAAACCCGTGGCCACACCGGTCACGTCGCCAGCACTGTCAGCCATCTCCTGCACGCGGTCCAGCAGGTCAACCACCAGGGTGTCCATGGCCTGGAAGCCCTGTTTGTTGCGCGCACCTTCTTCGCCGATATTGAAGATCTTCTGCTGGGCCTCATCGAGGATCTTCTCCACCGGCCGGCCCTGGGTGTTAAAGGCATTGGTGGCGATCTCATCGCTGACCGTGACCAATTTGCGCAGCACGCCGCGCTCACGCACGATTTCAGCATAGCGGCGGATATTGCTGGCACTAGGCACGTACTGCGCCAGCGAGTTCAGGTAGGCCAAGCCCCCTACTTCGTCGGACTTGCCGATTACCTGCAGCCGCTCGAACACGGTGATCACGTCGGCCGGCTTGCTGGCGTTGATCAGCTCGCGCACTGCGGTAAAGATCAGCCGGTGCTCGTAACGGTAAAAGTCATCGTCCTTGAGCAAGTCTCCCACCCGGTCCCAGGCGTTGTTGTCCAGCAGCAGGCCACCCAGCACGCTGGATTCGGCCTCAATGGAATGGGGGGGAATGCGCAGTTGCGCAATTTCGCGGTCGTGGCTGGGGGACTCGTCCAAGGGGGGGAAAACGGCAGACATGGGGGCTTGCTTCCTGGGGTGAGGCTGGATGCTACGCGGTGGCGCCGGGAACGGCCAGGCACAAGTCTGTGCGCAAGCCGTGGATAAGCTCTGGACAACCCGGTATAAAACCCGGCTCCAAAGGAAAAGGCCGCCAGAGCTTACGCCCTGGCGGCCTCTTACAGAGAAACGCTGATTAAGCGGTTTCGCCGTAGACCGAAACGGTGATTTCCACAACCACGTCGGTGTGCAAAGCCACGTTCACGGTGTTGTCGCCGATGGTCTTGATCATGCCGTTGGGCAGGCGAACCTGGGCCTTGGCAACCTTGTAGCCTTGCTTGTTCAGCTCTTCGGCGATGTCCGCATTGGTCACGGAGCCGAACAGACGGCCATCCACGCCAGCCTTTTGCGTCAGCTTGATGGTCGTGCCGCCGAGCTTTTCGCCCAGAGCTTGCGACTCAGCCAGCTTGGCAGCAGCAGCCTTTTCCAGTTCGGCGCGCTTGGCTTCGAACTCGGCCTTGGCCAAGGTGGTAGCGCGACGTGCGCGGCCAGAAGGGATCAGGAAGTTACGGGCGTAGCCGTCTTTGACCTTAACGATGTCGCCGAGGTTTCCAAGGTTCACAACCTTGTCGAGCAGAATGATTTGCATGTTCGTACTTCCTTAGATGCGGTGCTGGTCGCTGTACGGCAGCATGGCGAGGAAACGCGCACGCTTGATAGCGGTGTTGAGCTGGCGCTGGAAAATCGCGCGGGTGCCGGTCAGGCGTGCGGGGATGATCTTGCCGTTTTCAGCAATGAAATCGCGCAGCGTGTCGATGTCCTTGTAGTCGATCTGTTCCACACCGGTCACGGTGAAGCGGCAGAAGCGCTTGCGCTTGAACAGCAGGGACTGGGTGTTGCGCTTCGGGCGCTTGTCTTTGTTATTGAAACGTTTTGGTCCGGCCATGATGGACTCCTGAATTAATCTGGTTGAAATTCTTGAATATGGAGCGCGGGGTTTTTACCCAATCGGGGACTGGCTAGAAAACCGGTGAATTGCCAACGGCTGCCCAGAGGCTGCTGCTGGATTCGCTCGGCTATCGCGCCAAAGGCAATTGCCTTGACCACGAGTTTGATTTGCCGTGTGTGGCCTGCTTGCTCCAGACTGGACTCGTGTTCGAGCACCATATCCAGGGCCGGCAGCCCGGCGGGCGTGTAGCGCAGATTTTTAAGCTCTGCAATACAGGCCGTCAAAACAACGTGGTTCACTCCGTTCGGTGACTCCGCGTAAGCACACCACCTTAGTGGGCTGCGTACTCCGCCTGTTGCGTCTTGCGGGCTTCTTCACGCTCAACGGTCTTCATCATCGAAGATGGGCCGGTTTCGGCCTTCTTCATCACCACGGTCAGGTGGCGCAGCACGGCGTCGTTGAACTTGAACGCGTGTTCCAGTTCAGCCATGATGGCTTGGTCGGCTTCGATGTTGACGCACAGGTAGTGGGCCTTGGCCAGCTTGTTGATCAGGTACACCAGTTGACGGCGGCCCCAGTCTTCCACGCGGTGGATCTTGCCGCCGCCGGCAGTGATCATGCCCTTGTAGCGCTCCAGCATGGCTGGAACCTGTTCGCTTTGATCCGGGTGGATCATCAAAATGATTTCGTAATGACGCATATTTCTCCTTAGGGATGTAAAGCCACCCACTGCGTCTGTAGTGGTGTAGCAAGGGCAAAGCCAAGTATTATAGCGCGGCTTTTTCGCCCACAGCTTGGCGCCTCGACAAGAGGCTGACCAGCCAGACCGTCAGCGCGCCGGCTGGCAGCCCAAACACCCCCGCAGAAACCGGCTGAATACCCCACCACAGTCCGCTCTCATGCAGGCCGAGGAATGCCCGAACTACGGATGCATTCAAGGCCATATACCCCGTGGTCACCGCCAAGCCCACCAGCATGCCGGCTACCGCACCGGCACGGGTCGCGCCCTGCCAGAAGATACCCGCCACCATGGCCGGAAAGAAGGCTGCAGCCGCCAGAGAAAACGAGGCCGAAACCAGAACCAGGATGTTTGCAGGCTTTTGCGCGGCCACGTAGGCCGCCACCAGGGCCAGCAGCAACAAGGCGAACTTGGACAACAGCACCCGCACCATGGGATCGGACCGCCCCCCCTTTCCCTCCAGATACAAATCATGGGCCAGGGCATTGCCCATGGTCAGCAACAGGCCATCGGCCGTGGAAAGGGCTGCCGCCAAGCCCCCCGCAGCCACCAAGCCAGATACGACATAGGGCAAACCGCCCAGCTCGGGGGTTGCGAGCATCACCAGGTCCGCCCCGAGCTTCAGTTCAGCGAATTGCAGCACATGGTCACCGTTGACATCGTTCACCGCCAGCAAGCCTGGATCCACCTGAGCCCACTGGGCTATCCAGGTCGGCAGGCTTTCAAAGCTTTGGCCCACCAGATGGCTCATCACCTCGAATTTGACCAGCACCGCCAGAGCCGGCGCCGCCAGATACAACAAGGCAATGAACAGCAGCGACCACGCCACCGAGCTACGGGCCTCGGCCACCGAAGGGGTGGTGTAGAAGCGCGTCAACAAATGCGGCAGACCCGCGGTGCCGGTCATCAGGCAAAACACCAGCGCCAGGAAGTTCAAACGACTGGTGTTGAACAAGGCCGCCTCGGCAGGAGCTCCGTCCGGGTTGCCGGCAAACACCTGGGCATGCGGGGACATGCCAGCCAGCGGCCGGGCTCGGTCCAGGTTATCTTGCCGGGCCCTGCTCCACTGCTCACGCGCAGAAACTACGTCGGACGGCAGTATGGCCAGTTCACGCGCGGCCTTGCGCACCAGCGCCGTATCCGCGCGGTCGGCCTTCAACTGCCGCAGATGCGCCTGCGCAGCCAGACGCTCCTGCTCCAAGGTCTTAGGCACATCGAGCAACATTTGCTCATACCGCGCCGCCCTGCGGCTGTATTCGGCAAGCACGGCCGTCTCCGCAGGAGACTCGGTAAGTTGCTTTTCCAAGGCGGCAATCTTGGGCAGTTGCTGACCATAGACCAAGGTCGCCAAAGGATTACCCAGCTGCTTATAGGCCAGCCAGGACACGGGGATCAAAAACGCCAGGATCAAGATCACATACTGCGCCACCTGGGTCCAGGTCACCGCACGCATACCTCCCAGGAACGAGCACACCAGCACACCTCCCAGACCCAGCAAAATGCCGATCTCGAACTGCACCCCGGTCAAACGAGAGGTGATCAAACCCACGGCGTAAATCTGAGCCACCACATAGGTGAACGAGCACACTACGGCCGCTCCGGCGGCAATCCAGCGCGGCCAATGCCCTCCATAGCGCTGACCAAAAAAGTCGGGCACGGTATAGAGCTGCAGGCGACGCAAGCGCGGTGCGATCAGCAAGGCCACCAGGCAAAAGCCGCCCGTCCAGCCCATCATGTATGCCAACCCCCCCGGTTGCCCGTCCGGCCCCGAAAAACCATTCAGGTACAAGCCGCCTGCCAAGCCAATAAAGGATGCGGCACTCATCCAGTCGGCAGCAGTTGCCATGCCGTTGTAGACAGCCGGAATGCGCCGCCCTGCCACAAAGTATTCCGAAGGGTCCGAGGTACGGCAGTAGATGCCGATGCTCGCATACAGCGCCAACGTGGCGAACAGGAAAATGCCGCCTATCCAGTAGCGCGACAAACCTTGGTGCTCCGCCCAGGCCATGAGCGCCAGAAAACACAGCACACACGCCACATACAGCGAGAAATTGCGGTGTAGTCCCCGGCGATAGCTTGCCTGGACGGACGCCGCCACCTCCTGGTCGGCCCCCACACCGCGCCTGCGCCAGGCATAGAGGCCGACGATGAGCAAATAGCACAGCACCACGCCTTGGGCACTAAACCAATAATTGAATGGCCAACCCGCCACCACCCAGCTCAGGTCGCGTGCGAAGAACACCACGCCAAACGACAGCAACGTCCACAGCACCAGCAAGCCAGTGCGCAAACGGTCAAAGCGGGGAAGTGTGGCCAGTGGAGATACGTGCACAGCAGATAGAAAAAGACCCACCGCAAAGCCGCAGACATTGCGACCTTGGTGGGTCCTTCATCCTAGCCCAGGCGCAGGCCCGGGCCTATCCGCAACAGCCCTAGGAGCCTGCGAGTTGCTTCCAGGTCGCCACCACGCTGTCGGGGTTCAGCGAGATCGATTCGATACCCTGGTCGGCCAGCCACTGGGCGAAGTCGGGGTGGTCGCTAGGGCCTTGGCCGCAAATGCCAACGTACTTGCCCTGCGCCTTGCAGGCGGTGATGGCACGGCTCAGCATGGCTTTGACGGCCGGATCACGTTCGTCGAAGTCGGCGGCCAGCAATTCCAAACCAGAATCCCGGTCCAGACCCAGGGTCAGCTGGGTCAGGTCGTTGGAGCCGATCGAGAAGCCATCGAAGTACTGCAGGAACTCGTCCGCCAGGATCGCATTGCTGGGCACCTCGCACATCATGATGACCTTCAAGCCATCCTGACCACGCTGCAGGCCGTGCTGGGCCAGCAACTTGGTGACCTTCTCGGCCTGGCCCAGGGTGCGCACAAAGGGCACCATCACCTGCACATTGCTCAAGCCCATGTCCTGGCGCACACGCTTCAGCGCGGCACACTCCATGGCGAAGGCTTCGCCGAAATCGGCACTGATGTAACGCGCCGCGCCGCGGAAGCCCAGCATGGGGTTTTCTTCTTCCGGCTCGTAGCGGCTGCCGCCAATCAGCTTGCGGTATTCGTTGGACTTGAAGTCCGACAGGCGCACGATCACCGGCTTGGGCCAGAAGGCGGCGGCAATCGTTGCCACGCCCTCGGCTACCTTGTCCACATAGAAGGCGCGTGGCGAGGCGTGGCCGCGGGCCACAGACTCGACGGCTTTCTTCAAGTCGCTATCGATGTTCGGGTAATCCAGGATGGCCTTGGGGTGCACGCCGATGTTGTTATTGATGATGAACTCCAGCCGGGCCAGGCCCACGCCCTGGTTGGGCAACTGGCAGAAGTCGAAGGCCAGCTGGGGATTGCCCACATTCATCATGATCTTGGTCTTGATCTCGGGCATGGCGCCGCGCTCGACTTCGGTCACCTCGGTTTCCAGCAGGCCGTCGTAGATCAGGCCGGTATCACCCTCTGCGCAGCTCACGGTCACCAGGGTGCCGGTCTTGAGCTTTTCGGTCGCGTCGCCGCAACCTACCACCGCTGGAATGCCCAGTTCACGCGCAATGATGGCGGCATGGCAGGTACGGCCACCACGGTTGGTGACGATGGCACTGGCGCGCTTCATCACCGGCTCCCAGTTCGGGTCGGTCATGTCGGTCACCAGTACATCGCCGGGCTGGACTTCGTCCATTTGGCTGATGCTGTGCACCAGGCGCACCGGGCCGGTACCGATCTTCTGGCCAATCGCGCGGCCTTCGGCCAGGATGGCGCTTTTGCCTTTGAGTTTGTAGCGCAGCTCGGCCTTGTCTTTCTGCTGGCTCTTGACGGTTTCAGGGCGCGCCTGCAGGATGTAGAGCAGGCCGTCGGTGCCGTCCTTGCCCCATTCGATGTCCATCGGGCGGCCGTAATGCTGCTCAATCACCAGGGCGTAATGGGCCAATTGTTCGACTTCGGTGTCGGTCAGCGAATAGCGGTTGCGCTGCTCGGTAGGTACGTCAGTGGTCTTCACCAGCTTGCCGGTGGCGGCCTTTTCGGCTGCGGTGGTGAATTCCATCTGGACCATCTTGGAGCCCAGGTTGCGGCGGATCAACGCGCGCTTGCCAGCCTGCAGCATGGGCTTGTGCACATAGAACTCGTCCGGGTTCACGGCGCCCTGCACCACCGTTTCGCCCAGGCCGTAGCTGCTGGTGATGAACACCACCTGGTCGAAGCCGGATTCGGTGTCGATGGTGAACATGACCCCGGCAGCGCCCAGGTCGGAGCGCACCATGCGCTGCACGCCGGCACTCAGGGCCACGATGTCGTGGGCAAAGCCCTTGTGCACGCGATAGCTGATGGCGCGGTCGTTGTACAAAGAGGCAAACACCTCTTTCATCTTGTGCAGCACGTCGTCGATGCCGACCACGTTCAGGAAGGTTTCCTGCTGGCCCGCGAACGAGGCGTCCGGCAAGTCTTCGGCCGTGGCCGAGGAACGCACGGCAAACGAAGCCTCGGGGTTGCCCGCGCTCAGCTTGGCAAAAGCCTCGGTAATGGCCGCTTGCAGATCGGCCGGGAAAGGCTGGGCTTCCACCATGGCACGGATTTCTGCACCGGCCACGGCCAGGGCGCGCACATCTTCAATATCTAGGCGCGCCAGGCGGGCACTGATCTTGTCGGCCAAGCCGTCATGCGCCAGAAAGGCCCGGAAGGCATGCGCCGTGGTGGCAAATCCGGTAGGTACCCGCACGCCCGTGGGCAGCTGGGAAATCATCTCGCCGAGGCTGGCGTTCTTGCCACCCACCGACTCGACGTCGTCCATTCTCAGTTGTTCAAAGGGTACGACCAGGGCGGTCGGGCTGAATAGTGCAGACATGGGAAGACTCCGAAGGTTAAAACCGGGTCTGCGCGTCCAAGGGCCTGGCCTTGGACGTCGCTGCACATGCCTGCCGCGCGACGGTGTTGTTGTTGGTCTGGGTAGCAACGGGGCATGGTGTGTGGGGTGTCGAAATAATTTCGAATGGCGCGATTGTAGAGAACTCGGCGCTCCGTCACATGCAAGTTACCGCCGCGTTACGAAATTTAGAAAAAACAATGAAATCGCGCCCTAGCGCAATAAAAATCTGCGCTGGCAGCTATATTTTTAATAGCTAAATAGTAAAACCATCAGCGTCGACGCGGCCGCGCCTTAGAACAAGACCGAGCGCTTCATCAGCGCCCGCGTGTCCGACAGCATGCCGGCCATGCGATGCAGGGCGTCCTGCGAATCGCCCTCCTCGATGGCGGCAAACACCTTCTGGTGCTCGGGCAGGGCATTCTTGAAATCGCCGGCATTGCGCGCCGTAATATCCAACAAGGACTCCAACGCACTGCCGATGATGGCGGCCAGCGGCATCAGCAAGGGGTTGTTGGTGGCTTTCAGGATGGCGGTGTGAAAAGCCAGGTCAGCCTCCACCCATTCGCCGATGGAGGTGCAAGCCTCCATGGACTTCAAGGCCGCGCGTATCACCACCAGCTGTTCCGGGCTGCGGCTGGCAGCCGCCAGCGAGGCGGCCGCCGGTTCGATGATTTCACGCAACTCGGTCAGGTGGCGCAAAAACTCGGCATCGGCCCCGATCGCACAGCGCCAGGCCAAAATGTCCGGGTCCAGCAGGTTCCACAACTCGCGGTTACGTACACGGGTACCGATGCGCGGGCGCGACTCCAGCAATCCCTTGGCCGCCAATACCTTGACGGCCTCGCGCAGCGCCGTGCGACTGACCTGCAGCTCCTGGCACAGCTGCTCTTCATTAGGTAATAGCGCCTCGGCGGGATAGATGCCGCCGACGATACGCTTACCCAACTCACTCACCACTTGGCCGTGCAGGTTACGGCCGGTATACATCGAAGCAGAATGGGGAAGTACAGGATGCATGCAGGGTGCCGCGCCTCATGGCGCCTCGTAAATGCCTAATAAATACCTAATAAATGCGATTACCGGGCTTGTCAAAGAGCAATGATAGGCGCGTCTGGAAGCAGGCCTCATAAGCCTGGCCGGTCTTCAGTGCCCGGCCATGCTCGGTCTTGATGACGATGGTGCCGCCCGCGGCGGAACGTGCATAGGCAAAGGTTTCGCCGCCCAGGTGTTCCAGCATGTCGATGGTCAGTGGCAGGCGGCCATCGCCATCCTCGCGGAAATGCTCGGGGCGCACGCCCAGTTGCACCTCGGTGCCCACCGCAGGCACCGTGCCCTTCAGGGGCACGGACACCACAAGCTCGCCAAAACCGGTCAGGGCCACATGGCATAGCGGCCCATCGCTGCCCAGCACCCGCCCGTCAAAGAAATTCATCTTCGGCGAACCGATGAAACCGGCCACAAAAGTATTTGCCGGGTTGTCGTATACCTCCAGCGGCGCCCCTACCTGCTCGATCAGGCCGGCACGCAGCACCACGATCTTGTTGGCCAGGGTCATGGCCTCGACCTGGTCATGCGTCACGTACACGATGGTGGAGCCCAGCTCGCGGTGCAGGCGCGCGATCTCGATGCGCATGTGCACGCGCAGCTCGGCGTCCAGGTTGGACAAGGGCTCATCGAACAAAAACACCTTGGGATCGCGCACGATGGCACGGCCTATGGCCACGCGCTGGCGCTGGCCACCGGACAAAGCCTTGGGCTTGCGGTCCATCAGCGGGCCCAGGCCCAGGATTTTGGCGGCGGCGTCCACCTTGCTGGCTACCTCGGCCTTGGGCACACCGGCGAACTTGAGCGCAAAGCCCATGTTCTCGCGCACCGTCATGTGCGGGTACAACGCATACGACTGGAACACCATGGCAATGCCGCGCTTGGATGGGTCCACCTCGTTCACGCGCTGGCCGCCAATCTCCATCACGCCGTCGGTAATGTCCTCCAAGCCGGAGATCATGCGCAGCAGCGTGGACTTGCCACAGCCGGAAGGCCCGACGAAGACGACGAACTCGCCCTTGTTGATCTCCAGGTCCACACCACGGATCACATGCGTGCCGCCAAATGATTTTTTAACGTTGCTTAATTTGACATCTGCCATTTTTATTTCCCGCAGGCGCTTTGCCTCTTAATCCAGTTGCATCAGCATGTGGTGAGCGTCGTGGTGTGCAGGCCCAGGCGCTGCGTGGACACGGTCACCACGCTGTCGCGGCGCTCGCCCGTGCTCTCCACCCAGAAACCGGCCACTCCGCCCTTGAATGCCAGGGCCGCAGGGCCTAGCAATCTGGCGCCACCTGATACCTGCAGTGACACCACATCATCCAGGAACGGCAGCACGCGGCCATGCTGGTCCAGCGCACGCACGATGAAGCGCACGGCATCCTTCTCGCCGGCGATCAGCTCGCTGCTGTCGGCCTGCACCTCCAACGTGGTCGGCAGAGGGTTGCCACTGAGCAGCACCTGTTTGACGGGCTTGCCGCCCACATAGCCGGTCAAGCGGCCGTCCATCCACTGCATGCCCCAGGCGCCCAGCTCCTGCGGGTCGACGTGGCGGCTATCAATCACCACCGGCGCATACGGCAAATGCGGGTACTGCGCACGGTCGGGCTCGATACGGATGGCCGGGAAGCTACCGAACTGGAATTCCAGATAGTCGCAGTTGGTCAGCACGATCAGGGGCAAGGCCTCGCAGCGGTCTTTCTCGCCGCGCGCCCAGTAGGTCACCGGCTCCAGCACCGCCTGCTCTTGCGGAGCGCACTGGCTGGCGTAGGCGAAGGCAGCAAACTTGGGCTCGCGGAAGATGTCCATCACGCCGTGGTGGCAGATACGGTCGCCCGCGCCAAAGTCCTTGTGCGTGTTGTAGTCGAACATGCACCAGCCGATGGAGCCGGCAATTTGCGGGTTGCCGTAGGCCTTGTTCAGCACATCCAGGTAGCGGGTCACATGCTCGGCCTGGCGCACCTCGGGGTCGATGCGCTTGGTGGGGAACATATGGCCGTTGAACTCTGTCACCAGGTAAGGCACATCCTTGTCCAGGCCGGTGACATAACGCGGTGGCCGCAGCGGCGCGGGTGGCTGGCCGCGCATCCATTCGGGCGTGGCCACGTGGCAGAAGTCATTGACGGTGTAGACGTCTTCCAGCAGCTCGCTGTTCTCGATGTAGCGCACACCGCCAGTCTGGCGCGTACCGTCCAGCGCACGGGCCATGGCGTTGGTGCGGGTGTAGAAGTCGTGGTCGTCCTGCGACTCATTGATGCGCACGCCCCACATGATGATGCAGGGGTGGTTCCAGTCGCGCTCGACCATGCGACGCACGTTCTCTACCGACTCGTCCTTCCAGGCCGCGCCGCCAATGTGCTGCCAGCCCGGAATTTCTTCAAACACCAGCAGACCGATCTCGTCACAGCGGTCCAGGAAATAGCTGGACTGCGGGTAGTGCGAGGTGCGCACCAGGTTGCACTTCAGCACGTCCTTCAGCACGTCTGCGTCCTTCTGCTGCGCGCGGCGGCCCATGGCGTAGCCCACGTAGGGAAAGGACTGGTGGCGGTTCAGGCCGCGTATCTTCAGCAGCTCGCCATTCAGGCGAAAGCCATCCACCGCGAACTCTGCGGTACGGAAGCCAAAGCGCGACGCCAGGCTGTCATTGCCCTGCGCTGTCTCCAGGTGCAGGCGCACGCTGTACAAGGTGGGGCTATCCAGCGTCCATAGCTGCAGGCCGGCCAGGTTGTCGAAGCGCAAGCTGACCTTGTCGCTGTTAACCAAGGCTGAGGCCTGCTGCAGCACCGTTCCGTCGGCCGTGCATAGCTCTGCACGCAGGCTGCCGCTGATGTCCAAACCCCGAGGGTTGGCCAGACTGCAGGCCACAGTCACGCTCTTGGCGTCGCTCAGCACACCGCTGGTTTCAATCTTCAAGTTGGCGATGGATACCGGGTCCGTCACCTGCAGCCATACGTCACGGTAGATGCCAGCATAGGTCAGGTAGTCGATCTGGCCGCCGAAGGGGGGAATTTCCGGGTTCTCGCTGCCATCGACCTTCACGGTCAGCAGGTTGTCGCCCTCTTTCAGATAGTCGGTCAGGCGTGCCTGGAACGGGGTGTAACCATCCTTGTGGCTGGCCACTTGGTGGCCGTTGAGCCAGACCACGGTATTGGCCATGGCGCCGTCGAACTGCAGCGTCACCTCCTTGCCCGCAAACCCGGGCTGCCAGGCCAGCTGGTACTGGTAGCCGAATTCCTTCTGGAAGCTGCGCTCGTCGAAGTAGTTCATGTCCAGATCCACCGCGTTGTGCGGCAGACGAACGGCGGCACCCGCCTTGGGCTGGGTGGTCAGATCGCTGGAAAAATCGGCGTGGAATACCCAGCCGGCGGTCAATGGAGTCACGGTACGCATATATGGAAAACCTATTTAACGGAGCCCAGCATGCCTTCAACAAACTGGCGCTGCATGGCAAAGAAAACAACCAGGGTGGGAATGGTGGCCAGGATGGTGGCGACCATGATCACGCCGAAGTCCGGCGTATACGACGAGCCCAGTGACGACAGCACCAGGGTGATGGTCTTCAGTTCAACCGACTGCAACACAATCAACGGCCACAGAAAACTGTTCCAGATGGTCATGAAGACGATGATGAAGGCCGCCGCGTAGGTGGAACGCATCACCGGCAGATAGACGAACAGAAAGATCTGCCATTCCTTCAAGCCATCCACCCGCGCCGCATCGCGCAGCTCCAGCGGGAAGGACTTGGTGTTCTGGCGAAAGTAGAAAATCATGTACGCCGACGCAATGCCCGGCAGGATCACCGCCATGTGCGTGTCCAGCATGTCGAACGAGGCCAGCAGGATGAACAGCGGAATCATCAGCGCCGAGAACGGAATCATCATCGACAGCAGCACGCCCTGGTAGACACGCTCACGGCCGGGTGAACGGAATATCTCGAAGCCATAGCCTGCCAACGACGATACCGCCAGCGTCAGGAACGAGCCCAGAATCGCCACCTTGCCGGAGTTCCAGAACACCAGGCCCACGTCGAACAGCTCGGCGAACTTGTGGTAGTTCTCGGCCAGCGCATTGCCAAAGCTCATCTTGCCTTTGGTGATGTCGTGGCTTTCATTGGTGGCGCTGATCAGCATCCAGACAAACGGGAAGATGGACAGCAGCGCCATCAACCACAAGAACCCATACACCAGGGCCGTGCGTAACTTTCCGCTCCATTGGCTCATTGCTCGCGCTCCCGGGCTGCATAAAACTGGATAAAGGCCAAAATCGCCACCAGCACCACGATCACATAGGAAACCGTGGCGGCGTAGCCAAAGTTAGGCACGTATTTAAAGGACAGGTTGTAGATGTACAGCGACAGCGTCAGCGTGCTGTCCGCCGGCCCGCCGTTGGTGATGTTCATGGCCTCGTCGAACATCTGCAGCGTGCCGATGGTGGAAGTGACCGTGGTGAACAAAATCACCGGCTTCAGCACCGGAATGGTGATCGACAGGAACCGCCGTGTGGCCGATATGCCGTCGATGCGTGCCGCCTCGTAGATCGACTTGTCCACGTTCTGCATGGCCGCCAGATAGAAGATCATGTTGTAGCCGGTCCAGCGCCAGGTGATGGCGACGATCACCACCACGCGGGCCCAGAACGGGTCGGTCAACCAGGGCACGGCCTCAGAAACCAGGCCCAGCCCCATCAGCGTGCTGTTGACCACGCCGTCATAAGAGAACATGCTTTTGAACAGCACCGAATACGCCACCAGAGAAGTCACGCAGGGCAAAAACACGGCGGTACGCAGCAGGCCGCGGCCCTTGAGGTTGGGAATATTCAGGCACGAGGCCATCACCAGGGCCAGCACGATCATGATGGGCACCTGCACCACCAGAAAGATGGAGGTATTGGTCAAGGCCCGCAGGAACATGGGGTCGTCCAGCAGACGCTGCACATTGCCCAGGCCGACAAACCTGGTCATGGTGCCCTGCCCAGACTGCACCGACATCCATAGCGATTTGCCTATGGGGTACAGCATGAAGACAGAGATCAAGGCCATCGCCACGGAGACGAAGGCCCATCCGTTGATATCAAAGAAGCGGCTGGAACTCGGCTTGCTTGCTTGCCGCATAAAGGCTCCCGGGAACAATACACACGGGGGCAGCGCCAGCGCCGCCCCCACTCAAAAAAATGCTTACTTGATTTGCGCCGACAGCTGTTGCTGGATCTTGTCCAGCAGCTGGTCCACCGGCACGCCCTGGTTCAGCGCCGGCAGCTGGGCCGACACAGCCGCATCACCCTCGTAGGTGTAGATGCCGTAGTTCACGCTGGGGATCTTGCCCAGCCAGTCGCTGTAGCGCTGCCACACCTGGGCGCCGCCAAAGAACGGATCAGCTTCGGCATAGGCCTTGCCGTTACGCGATGCCAGCAGCGTGCCCACAGCGCCACGTGCGGTCAGGATGCTCTGGTAGAAGTCCACGTCCTTGGCGTAGATTTCATTCAGGAAGTCGATGGCCTGTGCCTTCTCCTTGCCGCCGCTCAGCACATACCAGCTGGAGCCGCCCAGGTTGGACGCATGGCCGGCGCCCGGGATGTCCAGCGCCGGTGTGGGCGCCACGCCCCATTGGCCGGACTGGCCTTTTTCAGACTTGACCGAACCGGTGATCCACACACCGGTGGTAATGGAAGCCACGTCGCCCTTGTTCACCGCACCCACGTATTCGGCCCAGTTGGTTACGGGCTTGACGATGCCGGCCTTGAACAACTTGCCCTGGGTTTCCAGCGCGGCCTTCAGTGCGGGGTTGTTCTTGATGTCGAGCTTGCCGTCTTTGTCGAAGTACCAGCGGCCGGCGGACTGCATCATCACGCGGATCAGGCCGTTGTCATTGGGGTCGATGCCCAGCATCTTCTTGCCGGTGGTGGCGACGACCTTCTTGCCGATTTCAATATAGCGGTCCCAGGAGATGTTCTCCATGTCCTTGTCGGTGAAGCCGGCCTTGGCCAGCAAGTCCTTGCGGTAGTACATGCCGGTCACGCCCGAATCGAACGGCAGGCCGTAGGTCTTGCCGTCGATGGTCATCAGGTCCACCTTATATTTGGCGAAGCCCGCGTAATTCACCACGCCCGACATGGGCTCGAACGCACCAGGGAAGGAGCGCAGGTATTTTTGGGCGTTGTAGTCTTCCACCAGCACCACATCGGGCAAGGACTTGGTCACGCCGGAAGCCAGCATGGTCTGCAACTTTTGCTCCACGTCCGCCTTGGACATGTCCACGATCTTGAACGTCGCATCAGGGTGCTTGGCCGTGTAACGGGCCGCCGCCTCTTTCATGATGGCAATGTTGAAGTTCGGGTCCCAGGCCCAGACGGTGACTTCCTTGGCCGACACCGCAGCAGCGGTCATCAAGCCCATGGATGCCAAAGCCAGACTGGCCACGGCGGTGGTTGGTTTTGCAAAATGCATGGTGCTCTTTCGTCTCTTGTACTATGGTTGACGTGTCTGCGCCGGCCACCCACGCCCGTGTACGGAACACAGGGCGCCCGGTAGCGGGGCAGTGCAGGTCCGCTGGCCAAGGCCGCCGACCCACATTCATATTACAAATAACCTCTAACCAGCTCACCGGGGATTACCCTTGGCTACTTTGGCCCTTCCAGTGAGCACTGCCGCATTCGTAAAAGTAACAGAGTGTGAGCGCCACCCCTCTTGCCCATGGAATTGGCTTAATCATCATATTTTTAAAGTAACGACATGCCTGACAGCATCCACTTCTACGAACCCCGACTGGGTCATGGCCTGCCGCACGACCCGTTCAATGCCATCGTTGGGCCGCGCCCCATCGGCTGGATCGCCTCGCACAACGCCGAAGGCGCGCTGAACCTGGCGCCCTACAGCTTCTTCAACGGCTTCAACTACATCCCGCCCATCATCGGTTTTGCCAGCGTGGGCTACAAGGACACGCTGCGCAACATCGAGCAGACCCGCGAATTCGTCTGGAACCTGGCCACCCGCGACCTGGCCGAGGCCATGAACAAAACCTGCCAGGCCGTGCCCCCCGAGGTGAACGAGTTCGCGCTGGCCGGCCTGACGCCCGCGCCCAGCCGCGTGGTGGCCGTGCCCCGGGTACAAGAAAGCCCGGTGTCCTTTGAATGCCGTTGCACCCAGATCGTGCAACTGCAGGCCGCCAGCGGCGCGCAGATCAGCACCTGGCTGGTATTGGGCGAAGTGGTGGCCGTGCACATCGCCAAGAGCTTGCTGAAAAACGGGGTGTACGACACCGCCGCAGCCGGCCACATCTTGCGCGGCGGCGGCCCGGCCGACTACTTCAGCGTGGGACCGGAACAGCTGTTTCGCATGCACCGCCCGCGCTGAACGCAGCACGGCTGCTTTCCTATTTTGATAGCGGCTTACGCAGGTGTTACCTGCGCTGCCGGCCAGTTTGAGCGCAAACTTCGGCAAACTTTGCGTGGCTGCAGTACATTGGCGGCTATGCCTGAATCCACCCCGTACCTGACCGAGCCACTGGCCGACCTGGCCGCCTGGACGCGCTATTTCTGCGACGCCGAAATCCCCGTGCTGGCCACCACCTCGCAGGCCCTGGAGGCGCTGCGCGCCATAGAAGACGATGTGGATGCCGCCATGCTGACCGAGGCCATCCAGCCCGACCCGCTGATGACCATCAAGCTCATGGCCTACGCAGCCAAGCAGCGCCGGCCCGGCGACTTCACCGAGACCGAGAGCATCACCAGCGCCCTGGTGATGACTGGCATCGCCCCCTTCTTCCGCCACTTTGGCCTGCAGCCCACCATCGAAGACCGGCTGCACGACCAGCCCGAGGCGCTGGCCGGCCTGCGCGAGCTGCTGCAGCGTGCAGAGCGGGCCCGCCTGTTCGCCCTGGGCTTTGCCGTGCACCGCAACGACATGGACGTGGACGTGATCCAGCGCGCCGCCTTTCTGCACGACTTTGCCGAGATGCTGATGTGGTGCCACGCCCCCACGCTGGAGCTGCAGATCCGCCAGGCCCAAAAAGCCGACCCCAACCTGCGTAGCGCCAGCATCCAGCAAAGCCTGCTCAACATCGAACTGGACGACCTGGCCCTGGCCCTGATGAAGCTATGGCACCTGCCCTCGCTGCTGGTGCGCATCAGCGATACCAAGCATGCCGACCAGGCCAATGTGCGCAATGTGGTGCTGGCCGTGCGGGTCGCCCGTCACACCATGCACGGCTGGGACAACCCGGCCCTGCCAGACGATGTGAACGACATCGCCGAGCTGCTCAACGCCGCGCCACGCATCGCCCTGGCCTATCTACACAAGATAGACACCTCGGCCTGAGAGCCCGCCCAAGGCTCGCAAAAATCCGCCTCCAGCGCAGGTAATACCTACGCTAGAAGCTATCAAAAGAATAGCAGACAACAAACCGCCCGCAATCCCGACTCGCGCGGTCGGGTAAATGCTGCGTGAATCCAAAGCAAAGTTTCCTGCGTATCCGTGATGGATGTCCTGTACCAGCGTGTACCGGGCCTCTGCAAGCCAGCTTGGCATCAACGGACATGACCCTCAGGAGCACAACATGCAATTCAAACGCGGCCCCATCACAGCAGCCTGTGTACTGCTGGCCCTCGGCAACGCGGCGCTGGCATCCAGCCACCGCGAAGCGCCTTTCATCACCACCTCGCCCAAGGTGGACGGCACCGACTTCTATATGTTCCGCAGCTACGAAGGCGTGGCCAGCAACGGCAGCGGTGGCCGCTCGGACTACGTGACCATGATCGCCAACTACCAGCCGCTGCAGGCTCCGTACGGCGGTCCCAACTACTTCTCCATGGACCCCAACGCGCTGTACGAGATCCACATCGACAACGTGGGCGACGCCAAGGAGCACATGAGCTTCCAGTTCCGCTTCAACAACAAGCTCAACAACGTGGCCCTGCCGATTGGCGCGTCCAGCGTCGCCATCCCGCTGATACAGGCCGGTGGCGTGAGCAATGTGAACGACGCCAACCTGAACCTGAATGAAACCTATACCGTCAAGGTGGTGCGCGGCGACCGCCGCAAAGGCGCCGTGTCCGACGTGACCAAGACCGACGGCAGCAAAACCTTTGAAAAGCCAGTGGACTACATCGGCGCCAAGACCCTGGGCAATGCCGCCGCCTACGAGACCTATGCGCAAAAGCACGTCTTCGACATCAAGATTCCCGGCTGCCCCGCCGGCATGGACACCGGCAAAGTCTTCGTCGGCCAGCGCCAGGACGGCTTTGCAGTGAACCTGGGCCCGGTGTTTGACCTGGTGAACGCACCTGCCGCCTCCCTGCTCGACCCGAACAACAAAGATGCCGTGGGCCAAAGCGGCCAGGCTGCGGTGCAGAAGACCAATATCACCACCATCGCACTCGAGGTAAACAAGGGCTGCCTAACCGCCGGCTCCGAGACCGTCATCGGCGGCTGGACCACGGCCAGCCTGCGCCAGGCCCGCCTGCTCAACGGCAAGCCGCCATCGGGCCACCAGGCCAGCGAGAAAGCCGGTGGCGCCTGGGTGCAGGTGTCGCGCCTGGGCAACCCGCTGGTGAATGAGCTGGTCATCGGCCTGCCCGACAAGGACAAGTTCAACGCCTCCAAGCCGCAGGACGACGGCCAGTTCCTCACCTATGTGACCAACCCCACGCTGCCGGCGCTGCTGGGCATCACCCTGGCCAATAGCGCTACCGCCCTGGCGCCGACCAACCTGCCCCGCACCGACCTAGCCACCGTGTTCCTGACCGGCATCACCGGCGTGAACAAGCCGGCCAACGCCACGCCGTCGGAAGTGCTGCGCCTGAACACCGCCATCAGCCCCGTGCCCTTCGCCACGCAAAACCGCCTGGGCGTGGCCGGTGAAGTACTGCGCGTGGGTGGCACGGCCAACCTGGCCCAGGCCGTGGACCTGGCCGGCTTCCCCAACGGCCGCCGCCCCAAGGACGACGTGGTGGACATCGCCCTGGTGGCCGTGCTGGGTGGCCTGTGCGTGATCAACGGCGACAACAACAGCCTGGGCCTGAACAGCGTGCCCGGCGTGCCCAGCCTGACATCCGCCTGCAAGGCATCCAGCGTGCCACTGGGCGCGCAGTCGGCCAATATCCACGACGGCGTGGACCAGGCCACCGTGCCCTTCCTCACGCGCTTCCCCTACCTCAACACGCCCAACGCTGGCTCTAACTAAGCCCCCAGCGGCACGAAAGGACACACCATGGCTCAGTACAAATGGATAGCCCCCACCGTGGTCGCAGTTGGCCTGCTGGTGGGATGCGGAGGCGGTGGCGGCGGCGCGGACCTGGCGCAAACCGTGCCCGGCACCGACGTGCCCGTCGCGGCAGAAACCAATGTCGGCAACGTGATCTCGTTCGCCCAAAGGCAGATCGCCACGACCAGTGACAGCAGCGACCCGCTGGTGCTGGGCAGCGCCACGCTGGCCACCAGCGACTCGGACGAACCGGCGGACATCTGACCCGCCTAAAGCCTTGCACCGTTCCAGCCTGGCGGCAGCGGTGCAAGGCATTTCAACATTTACATGAAAGTGGCCGCCAGCGCAGAAGATACCTGCGCTAGCAGCTACTGTTTATATAGCAAACCAGACGCCGCACACCCATGCGCCTCATAAACTTCCTGTGGCTTGCCGGCCTGCTGGCGTGCAGCGCCGCCCATGCCACCACCGAGCTGCACCCCAGCCGGGGCGATGACGTGGTGGAACGCCTGCCCACCATCACCCGTGTACGACCGGCGGCGCCGAATGTGTCGGCCCCGGTGCAGCCCGCCGACCCGGTGGCCGCAGCGGCCCAGGCCCGCGCCCACATCGCCACCGCCCGGCAAAGCGGCGACACCCGCTACTGGGGCCGCGCCCAGGCCGTGTTGGCGCCCTGGTGGAACCAGCCGAATGCCCCGGTGGAGCTGGCCATTCTGCAGGCCACGGTGCAGCAGGGCCGGCACGAATTTGCCGCATCGCGCAGCGTGCTGCAGACCGCCCTGAAGCGAGACCCTGGCAGTGCCCAGGGCTGGCTGAACTTGGCGGCGCTGGAGCGCCTGTCCGGCCAGTACCCGCAGGCCTTGCTGGCCTGCAAGGCCGTGGCCCGCGCCGGCCAGAACATGTACGCCCAGGCCTGCGTGCTGGAAACACAGTCGCTGCAAGGCCAGAACACCGCTGTGCGCAGCGGCCTGAACGCCCTGCTGGCGCAA
This sequence comes from Rhodoferax sp. GW821-FHT02C08, assembly GCF_059421805.1. Lineage (NCBI taxonomy): Bacteria > Pseudomonadati > Pseudomonadota > Betaproteobacteria > Burkholderiales > Comamonadaceae > Rhodoferax > Rhodoferax sp. GW821-FHT02C08. Next base: position 42,421 of record NZ_JBWKVR010000020.1, on the reverse strand, counting down.
ACCCAGGATGCCGACCAACGCAGCTGGCTGCTGTCCCTGCTGGCCGAGAGCGAGGAGCGCGCAGGCCATGACGCCGCCGCCCTGGCCGCCTACCGCAGCAGCCTGCACAGCGAGACTGACCTCTACACCAGCATTGCGCTCAGCGACCTGCTGCTGCGCACCGGAAAACCGGCCCAGGCCCTGGCCGTACTCAAACCCCTACCGCTGACCGACGCCGTGCTGCTGCGCCAGGCCACCGCCCTGCGCCAGCTGAAAGACCCCGGCTGGCAAGCGCTGCGCCAGACCATCCGCGAATGGAACGCTGAACTCGCCCAGCGTGGCGACGACCTGACGCTGCACGGCCGCGAGCAAGCCCTGGTGGCCCTCTGGCTGGACGACGACGCGCCCGGCGCCCTGGCCATCGCCCGCCGCAACCTGGGCCTGCAGCGCGAACCGGTGGACTGGTGGGTGGCCCTGCAAAGCGCCCGCCAGGCCCATGACACGGTGGCCCTGCAACAGCTGCAGGCGGACATGCACGGCATCGGCCTGGTCGATGCCCGCAGCACCGGGGGGGCACGATGAAACGCTTGTTCACGCTACTCTGCGCCCTGCTGCTGTGCAGCGCCCCGGCCTGGGCCCACAAGGGCAGCGACGCCTACCTGGACGTGCGCCAGGCAGATGCCGCGCTGAACCTGCGCCTGTCCGTGGCCCTGAAAGACCTGGACCTGCTGCTGCCGCTGGACGCCAATGCCGACGGCCAGCTCACCTGGACTGAAATACAGGCGGCCACACCCGCCGTGCTGGCCCTGCTGCAAGCCCATACCGGGCTGAACACAGCTGCCCCCGGCTGCCCGCTGACCTGGCGCTACGACGGCCTGGAGCGGCGCAGCGACGGCGCCTACCTGCGCGCCGCTGCCCAGGCGCACTGCGCTGCGGGCGCGGCCCTGGCCTGGCGCTACACCCTATTCCGCGAACAGGACGCCAACCACCGCCTGATCGTGACCGGCGCCCTGGACGGCCACGACCTGCTGGCCACAGCATCACCCCAGCAAGCCCAGCCGCTGCAACTGCGCCAAGCCAGCCACTCCGCCAGCCCCAACGTTCCCACCACGCAGCGCGGCATCGCCGCCACCGTGCTCGACTATCTGGGCCTGGGCATGCACCACCTGCTGGAGGGCTATGACCACATGGCCTTTTTGCTGGCCCTGGTGCTGCCGCTGCATTTGCGGCTGGGCCGAGGCGCCACGGCGGCGGGACAGCGCAGCCCCTGGTGGTCGCTGCTGCGCACCATCACCGCCTTCACCATTGGCCACTCCATCACGCTGATGCTGGCCACCTTTGGCTGGAGCCAGGCCTCGCCGGTGTGGGTGGAGCCGGCTATCGCCGCATCCATTGCAGTAACCGCTTTGCTGAACATCTTCCCGGTGCCTGTGCTGCGGCCCGAGCGCTTGGCCCTGGGTTTTGGCCTGGTCCATGGCTACGGCTTTGCCGGCCTGCTGATCGAGGCCGCCGCGCCGTCCGGCCTGCTGCCCTGGGCGCTTGCCGGCTTCAACCTGGGCGTGGAGGCAGGCCAGCTGACCGCCGTCACTGCCTGGGTGCTGCTGTCCCAGCTGGTCGTCACCCAGCCCTGGTACGGCCGCGTGGTGGTGCGCGGTGGCTCGGCCCTGCTGGCGCTGCTGGCGGCCTACTGGTTCTGGGTGCGGGTGTTTTGATTTGCTATTTAATTAGGAGCTACTCGCGCAGGTAGTATCTGCGCTGCAGGCCTATTTCATCCGCATTCAGTGTGGGTGGGCGTGGCGATGGTGGATGTCGGGGTAGTGCGGGTGCTTGTGCGTCATTACCTCGTGCCGGTGCGGGTGCGCATGGGCGCCCTGCCCGCTCCAGGCGAAGCTGTGCGCGTGCTGATGGTGGGCATCGTGCCGGTGGGTGTGGCTGTGCTCCAGCACCTCGTGTGTATGCGCATGCTCATGCCGTTCGCGCACATGCAGCCATATGCCCACGGCCATCAGCGCCGCAGCCGCCCAGAACAACGGCCCCGGCAAGCCCGGCCACAGCAGCAGCGAAATCACCACGCCGAATAGCGGCGCCACCGAGAAATATGCGCCAGTGCGCGCCGTGCCCAGGGTGCGCAGCGCCACCACGAACAGCGTCAGGCTCAGGCCATAACCCAAAAAACCCACCAACATGCTGGAGCCCCATACGCCTGCGGCCGGCAAGACTGCACCGCCGGCCAGGGCCAGCGCTGTGTTACTGATGCCGGCCAGAAGGCCCTTGAGCCCGGCCACCAGCATCGCGTCGTTAGTGGAGACTTTGCGGGTCAGGTTGTTGTCTACAGCCCAGCACAGGCAGGCGCCCAGGATGAACAAGCCGCCGCGCGAAAAGCCCAGCCCGCCCGGCTCCCAGGCCAGCAGCACGCCGCCCAGCACAATGGCCAGCATGCCCAGCACCAGTTGGCGGTCGGCGTTCTCCTTGAACACCATCCAGGCAATCAGGGCGGTCAGCACGCCCTCCACATTCAACAGCAGGGAAGCCGACGCAGCACTGGTCTGCGCCAGGCCCAGCATCAGCAGCGCCGGCCCGAGCACGCCGCCAAACACAATTGCACCCAGCAGCCAGGGCCATTCGGCCCGTGGAATGCGCAGCTTCTGCGACTGCCGCAGGCTGCGTAACCCCAGCAACACGCCCAGGCCCAGGCCGCTACCCAGGTACAAAAGCCCCGCCAAGAGCAAAGGCGTCACGTCGCCCACCAGCAACTTGGCCAACGGTGTGCTGGCGCCAAACAGCAGTGCAGCAGCCAGGGCGGGAATAGCGGGTTTGATTGACATGGTGGGTACAGAGCAGATGAGGCTTACATAATAATCTTGTATCAATCATCACGTAATGCGATGATTGATACATGAATTCCTGGCTGCTGCTGACGACAACCCTGCCCACCCACCCCAGCGCCCTGCGCGTGCGGGTATGGCGCGCGCTCAAGGCCACCGGCGCGGGCACGCTGCGCGAAGGGGTGTACCTGCTGCCCGCCACCGCGCCAACGGCACAGTCGCTCTGGAACCTGGAGCACACCATCCTGGAAACCGGCGCGCCCGTCCATATGCTGGTGCTGACGGCACGCAACGCAGCGCAGGAGAGCCAGTTCCTGGCCCTGTTTGACCGGTCCGCCCTGTACACGGAGCTGCTGCAGTCCGTCCAGCACACGCGCTCCAGCCTGCGAACCGCACCGGCGGCCACCCTGCGCAAGACCCTGCGCAGCCTGGAGCAACAGCTGCAAGCCCTGCAGGGCATTGACTTCTTCCCCGGCCCCGCGCAAGCACAGGCAGAGGCCGCGCTGTCTGCGCTGCGCCAGGCGCTGGAACGCCAGCTCTCGCCGGGCGAACCCAGCCCGCGCGCAGCAGCCATTACCCTGCTGGCGCGGGCCGACTACCAGGGCCGCACCTGGGCCACGCGCCAACGCCCCTGGGTGGACCGCCTGGCCACCGCCTGGCTGGTGCAGCGCTTTGTGGATACCGCCGCACGCTTTGTCTGGCTGGAAGATCCACGGCAATGCCCGGCCTCCGCGCTGGGCTACGACTTTGACGGCGCCACGTTCAGCCATGTGGACACGCTGGTGACGTTCGAGGTGGTGGCCCGCAGCTTTGGCTTGGATGCCGACACAGGCATCCAGCGCCTGGCTGCGCTGGTGCACTACATCGACGTGGGTGGCATCCCGGTGGACGAGGCCGCCGGCATTGAGGCCCTGGTGCGCGGGCTGCAGGCCCTGCATGCCACGGACGACGCGCTGCTGGCCGCGTCCCTCCCGATTTTTGACAGCCTGTATAACGCGATGAAAGCAGACGCATGAATACGCAAACTCCCCCCCAGCCCGTCAGCTTTGGCCAGGCCTTCCTCTACTGGCTGAAGCTGGGCTTCATCAGTTTTGGCGGCCCCGCCGGGCAGATTGCCATCATGCACGAGGAGCTGGTGGAGCGGCGCCGCTGGATATCGGAAAAGCGCTTTCTGCATGCGCTGAACTACTGCATGGTGCTGCCCGGGCCGGAAGCCCAGCAACTGGCCATCTACATCGGCTGGCTGCTGCACCGCACGCGCGGCGGCATCGTGGCGGGCGTGCTGTTTGTGCTGCCCTCGCTGTTCATTTTGATAGGCCTGTCCTGGGTCTATATGGCTTACGGCCATGTGCCGGCCATCGCCGGCCTGTTCTACGGCATCAAGCCGGCCGTCACCGCACTGGTGGTGCATGCGGCTTACCGGGTGGGCTCACGGGCGCTGAAGAATGCCTGGCTGTGGGGCATCGCGGTGGCGGCGTTTGTGGCCATCTTCGCGCTGCAACTGCCGTTTCCGCTGATCGTGCTGGCCGCGGGCAGCATAGGCTACCTGGGGGGCCGATTTGCGCCAGCGCGGTTCAGCAGCAGCGGCGGCCACGGTAAGGCTGGTGCCTCCTACGGGCCCGCACTCATTGACGACGATACGCCCACACCGCCGCACGCCCTGTTCAATTGGCGGCGCTTTGGCCAGGTGCTGGCGGTATGCCTGGGCCTGTGGCTGGCTGCCATGGGCACGCTCACCGCGCTGTACGGCTGGGACGCGGTGCTGACGCAGATGGGCTGGTTCTTCACCAAGGCGGCTTTACTGACCTTTGGCGGCGCCTATGCGGTGCTGCCCTATGTGTTCCAGGGCGCGGTGGAGCATTACCAGTGGCTGAGCGCGCCGCAGATGATGGACGGCCTGGCGCTGGGCGAAACCACGCCGGGGCCGCTGATCATGGTGGTGTCGTTCGTGGGCTTTGTCGGCGGCTGGGGCAAGGCGCTGTTCGGGCCAGAAGCGCTGCTGCTGTCGGGTGCGGTGGCGGCCAGCGTGGTGACCTTCTTCACCTTTCTGCCCTCGTTCATGTTCATTCTGCTGGGTGGGCCGTTCATTGAGTCGACCCACGGCAATTTGAAGTTCACCGCGCCACTGACAGGTATCACGGCGGCAGTGGTGGGCGTGATCGTGAACCTGGCGGTGTTCTTTGCCTACCACGTGCTGTGGCCGCAGGGGCTGTCCGGGCACTTCGAGTGGCCCTCGGCCCTTATCGGCATGGGTGCTGCGTTGGCTTTGTTCCGCTTCAAACGTGGCGTGATCCCGGTGGTGCTGGCCGCCGGGCTAACCGGCCTGGCCTGGACGTATCTGCAGCAGGCCGGGGTGTAGCGGCAGGCTGGCTCAGGCGCCACTCAAGCAGCCACTCAAGCAAAGTCGCCGGCCTCGGCCGGGCCGGTCCATTCGATGGGGTTTTCAGAGCACAGCATTTCCTGGTCGGCAAAGCCAATCGATTCAGCCACGCGGCTGGGGTATTTGTCGAACAGGGCCGGGGCGTCCAGGTCCATTTCATGGGCCAGGCTACCCCAGGCGGCCAGGTAGACGATGCCGGCCAGGGTTTCGCTGTCTATGTCTTCATTGGGGTTGGGGTGGTGCTGGATGGCATCCACGATGGCCTGCGGGAAATGCCACTTGGCGGCAAAGGCCGCGCCCACGTCGGCGTAGGAATAGCCCAGCTCGGCCACTTGCCGGGCATGGCGGTCGCCGTCGGAGGTGAAGCTGGCTTGCAAACAAGGCTGGTTGGGCATGGCGATCTTCATCACCAGGTCGCCCACGCCGTGCAGCAGGCCGGAGGTGAAAGCCAGGCCCTTGTCGATACGCATGGAGTCGGCCAGGGACTGGGCAATCTTGGCCACGTCCAGGCTGTGGCGCCAGAAGTCGGCCATGTCCACGCCCGGCACCTGCTTGAAGGCCCCGCCCACCGCCGCAGCGCTGATCAACTGGTGGGTGGCCTTCAGGCCCAGCAGCGGAATCGCCCCTTCCACGGTACCAATGCGGCCCCCACCGCCGTAACGGGCGGAGTTCAGCAGCCGCAGTATGCGCACCGTCAACCCCACCTCGCTGGAGACCAGCTCGGTGATGCGGCGCACATCGGGCTCTTCCTTCTGAAACTCACCCAGAATCTGCGCCACCGTAGCGGGCAAGGACGGAATCAGCGTGTCCGAGGCAAGAATTTCTTCAAGTTGCATGGCGTTCTCCGGGATTGGACTGCGGGAAAATGCCATCAATATAGTCCCAATATAGTCAGTCTCCACCACGTAAAGCCCGTTTGCCTGCATATGGCTGGTCGGAACCAATGCCGCTGACCGCAGTCTGTTCGTATACAGCCGGGTTTTGACTTGCCGCAAGACCATGGTTCCCAAAAACCTGCACACTGTGCCCCCATTGCGCTGCGTGGTGGCCACCGACCCCAAACACGTTCCAAAGGATTTGTATGCATCTTCGCTTTCGCCACACACTGGCCTGTGCCGCCCTGTTGCTGGCAGCACCGCTGGTATGGGCCCAAGCCCCCAAAACCGTGTTTCTGGAAGACCTGACCTGGACCGAGCTGCGCGACCAGGTGCAGGCCGGCAAAACCACCATCCTGGTGCCCATTGGCGGCACCGAGCAAAGCGGCCCCTATGTGGCGCTGGGCAAGCACAACGCGCGGGTCAAAATCCTTTCACAGCGTATCGCCGAAGGCCTGGGCAACGCACTGGTGGCACCCGTCGTCGCCTATGTGCCGGAGGGCGGTACGGCGCCCACGTCTTCGCACATGCGCTTTCCCGGCACCATCACCGTACCGGACGATGTGTTCAAGAAAACGCTAGAGTCGGCCGCCAACAGCTTCAAGGTACATGGCTTCAAGAACATCGTCTTTCTAGGTGACCACGGTGGCTACCAAAAGGACATCCAGCAAGTGGTGGCCCAGCTGAACAAGAGCTGGGGCGCCACGGCACAAGCACTGGTGCCACCGGTGTACTACGACACCAGCTCCGACGGCTATGCCCAGATCCTGCGCCAGCACGGCATACGCGACGATGAAATCGGCACCCATGCTGGCCTGGCCGACACCGCCCTGCTGATGGCCGTGGCGCCCCAGATGGTGCGCCAGGACGCAATGCGCAGCGGCCCCAAGGTCGGACAGGCCGATGGCGTGTACGGCGGCGACCCGCACCGCGCCAGCGCCGAACTGGGCCAGCTGGGCATAGACGCCATCGTCAGCAAAACCATCCAGTCCCTCAAAACCAGCACGGCCGCGCACTAGGCACCCGCTTGCGCGACCGGCATCTCTACAGGAAACCACCATGCATTTCAAAACCTCGCTCACCTCTCTGGCCCTCGCAGCCATGGCTGTCGCTGCCTCGGCCCAGTCGATCAAGACCGTCCCAGGCATGCCGCCGGTAGTCAACGCCAGCAATCTGTACGGCGAGGCCGGCACCGACCGCCTGAGCCCGGCCGTGGCCAAGGCACTGCCGCGCATCTACGTGCCCAATCTGCGCTCCAACGATGTGTATGTGATCGACCCGGCCACCATGAAGGTGGTAGACAAGTTCCCCGTGGGCCAAAGTCCCCAGCACGTGGTGCCCTCCTGGGACCTGCAAACCCTGTGGGTGGCGAATAACGCCGAAGGCAAAAACAGCGGCAGCCTGACCCCCATCGACCCCCTCACCGGCAAGCCCGGCAAGAACGTGGAGGTGGACGACCCCTACAACATGTACTTCACGCCCGATGGCAAAGAAGCCATCGTGGTGGCCGAGGCCCATGCGCGGCTGGACTTCCGCGACGCCCACACCATGGCGCTCAAGTCCAGCCTGTCGGTGCCCGAGTGCAAGGGTATCAACCACGCCGACTTCGCCATCGACGGCAGCTACGCCCTGTTTACCTGCGAGTTCGGCGGCAAGCTGGCCAAGATCGACATGGTGAACCGCAAGGTAGTGGGCTACCTGGAGCTGAACAAGAAGGGCATGCCGCAAGACATCCGCATCGCCCCCGACGGCAAGGTCTTCTACGTGGCCGACATGATGGCTGACGGCGTCTACCTGGTGGACGGCGACAGCTTCACCAAGATCGGCACCGTACCCACAGGCGTGGGCGCGCACGGCCTGTACCCCAGCCGCGACGGCAGCAAGCTGTACGTATCCAACCGCGGCAGCAATATGGTGCACGGCATGCGCCACGGCAAGGGCAGCGTATCGGTGATCGACTTCGCCACCCGCAAGGTGCTGACCACCTGGCCCATCCCCGGCGGCGGCAGCCCGGACATGGGCAACGTCAGCGCCGACGGCAAGACGCTGTGGCTGTCCGGCCGCTTCGACGACGTGGTGTATGCCTTCGACACCGACAGCGGCGCGGTCAAGTCCATCAAGGTCGGCGCCGAGCCGCATGGCCTGACCGTCTGGCCCCAGCCCGGCCGCTACTCGCTGGGACACACCGGTAATATGCGTTGATGCCTGCAGCCTGCGTGCTGCGTTTTTCATAGCTGCCAGCGCAGGTATTACCTGCGCTGGAGCTCTATTTTTCTCATGAGCAGCAACGACTTCCCACCTCTGGCCTTTGTGGACATTGAAACCACCGGCAGCACTGCCGGGCGGGACCACATCACCGAGGTGGGCATTGTGGAGGTCGACGGCCCGCATGTGCGCCGCTGGAGCCAGCTGCTGGACCCAGGCACACCCATCCCCAGCTTCATTCAGCAGTTGACCGGTATCAGCGACGCCATGGTGGCCGGCCAGCCCACGTTCGCGGATGTAGCCGCCGACATACTGGACCGGCTGCGCGGCAAGCTCTTTGTGGCACATAACGCGCGCTTTGACTACGGCTTTCTGCGCGCCGAATTCAAGGCCTGCGGCATCGCCTGGCAGGCGCCCGTGCTGTGCACCGTGAAGCTGTCGCGCCTGCTGTTTCCCCAGCAGGCCCGGCACAACCTGGACACGCTGGTCGCCACCCACGGCCTGCACATGCCCGAGCGCCACCGCGCGCTGGCCGATGCCGATGCGCTGGCGCAGTTCTGGCAGCTGCTGCAAACCCGCTTCGCCCCCGCCACCTTGCAGGACGCGGTGGCCAGCCTGTCCGGCCGCCCCGCCGTGCCGCCGCAGCTGGACGCCGAGCACATTGACCGCATACCCGAAACGCCAGGTGTCTACCTGTTCTGGGACGCGCAGCGCAACCCGCTGTACATAGGCAAAAGCAAGAACCTGCGCGGCCGCGTGCTGGCGCATTTCAGCGCCGCGCTGTCCAACCCCAAGGAGATGCGACTAAGCCAGCAGGTGGCCGACATCGACTGGGTGGAGACCGCCGGTGAAATCGGCGCCCTGCTGCTGGAGGCCCGCCTAGTCAAGCAGCACCAGCCCAGCCTGAATGTGCAGCTGCGCCGGCAAAACGATCTGCACGCCTGGCGGCTGGACGATCCTGCTTCTGTGCACACGCCCCTGGTGCCACGCCTGGTGAATGGGCCGGACATAGGCCTGGGCGTGCAGGACACCTTGTTCGGGCCGTTCCGCTCACGCCGCGCGGCCTTGCAATTGCTGGAAGACCTGGCTACTGAGCAGCGCCTTTGCCGGGCCGTGTTGGGCCTGGAAAAAATTGCATCCGGCAAGCCCTGCTTTGCCTACCAAATCCGCCAATGCGCGGGGGCCTGCGTGGGAGAACAAAGCGTGGCCCAGCACAATCTGGCGCTGCGCACCGCCCTGATCCGCCACCAGGTCAAGCGCTGGCCCTACCCTGGCGCCATAGGCCTGCGCGAGGGGGATGACCTGCATGTGCTGCACGCCTGGCGCCACTTGGGCACGGCCCGCAACGAAGAAGAAGTGCAGGAGCTGCTGCAAGGCAGCCAGGTCGCATTCGACTTTGATAGCTACAAGATCATCAGCAAGGCCCTGGCCCAGGCCCAGCCGGGCCAGGTGCTGCGCCTGGCTGAGCCCAGGGCTGAATAAATACCATCCACGCAACAGCCGCGTCAGGCCCGCAAAGCGCCCAAAACCTGGGCCGCGTCATTGAACTGCAGATTGTCCATATCGTCACGCAAACGGGCGAAGCGCTCAGGCCCCAGCAGTGCCTTGATCTGCGCCGCCAGTTCCTCAAAACGTTGGATGGCCAGCATGTTCTGCTGCTGGAGCAGATCACACAGGCCGGCCAGATCCTCGGGGGCCAATGGCGGGCCCAACTCGGCCGGCACCGCATCCACCAGCTTGTCGTAGGCGTCCAGGTACGGGGCGGCACTCTGCTGCAGGCTGTCCATTTGCGCATCCAGCTTGCGCAGCAGTTGCCGGGCTTTCTTGGCCTGTCCTTCCGTACAGGCCTGTTCGGCCTCGCCAGCGAGGTGCTGCACGGCATTCACGCCCAGCATGCCGGCGCTGCCACGCAGCTTGTGCATGCGCTGCGCCAGGGTGCTCAAGGATGCTGGGTCTTCATCGACAGGTGCCAGGCTGGTGGCGTGAAACTCCCGCAGCAGGCGTTTGAGCATGGCATAAAACAGCATCCAGTCGCCCCCCAGGCGGGCATAGGCGTCCTGGGCATCCACCCCGTGTATCGTGGGCCAGTCGATCTGCGCCGGCCCGGCTGCGGCCGCAGCCACCGGTGCCTCCGGCACCACCACCTGTACGCTGCCGAAAGCCGACACGTGGCGCAGGATGGTGCGCTTCAGGTGCTGCACATCGAACGGCTTGGCGATGAAATCGTCCATGCCGGCAGCCCGGGCTTGGTGGTGCTCCTCCAGCATGGCGCCAGCCGTGAGGGCAATCACCGGCAAGCGGGTCAATCCCAGCTCCTGGCGGATGATGCGGGTGGCGCTCAGGCCATCTAGCTCGGGCATCTGCACATCCATCAGCACCACATCCACGGCTTCAGGCTGGGCCCGCAGAATATCGATGGCTTCACGCCCATTGGCCGCCAGGGTGACCAGCGCACCGTCCAGTTCCAGAACGCGTTTGGCCACCTCCAGATTGATCTCGCTGTCATCCACCACCAGCACCCGCACACCGAGCAGCCCACGGCCCGTGCCTACCGCATGCTGGCGTTTGTGGCCCTTGGCCGCGTCGGCGGCGACCGCACCAAAGTCCAGCTCCAGCCAGAACTCGCTGCCCACGCCTTCGGTGCTCTCCAGGCCCAGATGCCCACCCATCAGCGTGACCAAATGCTTGACGATATGCAAGCCCAAGCCGGTGCCCCCAAAGCGGCGCGTGGTGGAGGCATCGGCCTGCACAAAGGGCACGAACAGACGCGCCTGCACCGCCGGCGGAATACCGAGACCCGAGTCACGCACGGAAAACCGCAGGCGGATGCGGTCGGCCCCCGCCGGCAAACGTTGCAGCGACAAACGCACATGACCTTGCTCGGTGAACTTGACGGCGTTGCTCAGCAAATTGGTCAAGATCTGCTGCAACCGCGTGGCATCCCCCGTCACCACATCCGGCACATCCTCGGGCCAGTCCAGCAGAAATTCCAGCCCCTTGGCATGGGCCTGCATGGCCATCAGGTCGGACACATTGCGCAGCAATGTGTGCAGGTCGAACGGCACCTGCTCTATCGCCATTTCATTGGCCTCGATCTTCGACAGATCCAGCACGTCGTTGATCAGGGCCAGCAGAGACTGGCTGGCCAGCTTGATCTTTTCCAGGAAAGCGGCCTGCTCCTCGTCCAGCACCGTATGCCCCAGCAGGTAGGACAGCCCCATCACCGCGTTCATGGGTGTGCGGATCTCGTGGCTCATGTTCGCCAGGAACTGGCTTTTCGCCACGCTGGCCTGCTCGGCCTTGAGCATCGCATCGCGCAACGATTGCTCCACCTGCTTTTGCCGCGTGACGTCGTGGGCCACCCCCAGGTAGCCAAAGATGCTGCCATCGGCCGCACGCATGGCAGTAATCACCTGTGACACCGTAACCCGGCTGCCGTCCTTGCGCACATAGGTCCACTCGCGGGCCTGGTGCAGGCTGAGCGGCTCGGTAAATACCGAGGCCCCCAGCACCGGATGGCCCACCTCGTCGCTCAGCTCCTGGCTGCGCGCCCAGATCTCCTCGGGGTCGTGGATCAGCATGGGCGTTTCACGCCCCACCATCTCGCCGCTGGAATAACCCAGCAGGCGCTCGGCGCCAACGTTGAACACCCGGATGGTCAACTGGTTGTCGGTAGCAATGATGGACACTTCGGAGGCGGACTCCAGCACGTTCTGCAGCAAGGAGTTGGTCTCCACCTGCAGCAGCTCGGCCCGCTTGCGTTCGGTGATGTCCAGGTTCACCCCGGTCAAACGCAGCGGCATACCCAAGGCATCGCGGTAGACGCGGCCCGCAGCCTTGATGTAGCGCACCTCGGCATCCGGGCGCAGGATGCGGAATTCAATGTCCATGGGGTGTTCACCACGCACCGTCGCATCGACATGGGACTGGTAGCGCGCCAGGTCCTCCGGGTGCAGACAGCGCGCCCAGAGCGACTCAGGCGCTTCGCCAGTGTCCGCGGCCACCCCCAGCTGCTGGTACACGCGCGCATCGCAGCTCAAGGTGTTATGGACCAGATCCAGATCCCACACGCCCAGACCTGCACCTTCGGCCGCCATTTCAAAACGCAGATTGGTGTCGTGCAGCTGTTCTTCGGTTTTCTTGCGGGCGGTGATGTCACGCGAGATACCGAAGGTGCCGATCACCTTGCCCTGCACGTCGCGCAGGGGCATCTTGGTCGTCAGGTTCCAGGTCGGAGGCCGGTCCGGCCAAAACTCCTGCTCTTCCAGGTCGATCAGGGGCGTACCAGTCTCCATGATTTTCAGCTCCACCGCCGCCGTGCTGTTGGCATGCTCCTGGGTAAAGAAGTCTGCGTCCGACAGGCCTATCGCTTCCGATGGGTCTTGCAGCCCGTAGCGTTTGGCCAGGCCCGGATTGATGCGCAGAAACCGGCTGGACATGTCCTTGAAGTAAATCTGGTCGGGTACCGTGTTCAACAACGATGTCATCAGGTGGCGTTCGTAGGTCAGAGTGTTCTCAATCTGCTTGCGCGTGGTGATGTCCTGCAACACACCGACCAGGCGCACGGGGCGTCCCTGCTCCATCTCTGCTTCGCCCAATATCCGCACCCAGATTTGCCTCCCCCGAGCAGTCTGCATCGGCACCTCCAGATCCCAGCCCTCGCCGGACGCCATGGACCGCTCCACCATGCGCTGGATGAGCGACCGCTCCTCGGACTGGTAGAAGCTCAGCCCCTCCTCCAGCCCCGGTTGGTAGTCTGGCGGCACCTCGTGGATGAGCTTGAGCTGGGGTGACCAGACCACCCGCACCGGGTCCAAGTCCACCTGCCAGGCGCCGATCTTGGCGACACGGTTGGCACGCTCCTGGAAAGCCTGGCTGGCACGCAGGGTCTGCTCCGCCAGCTTGGACGCAGTGATGTCGGTACCCACCGCGATGTATTTCTCCACCTGCCCATCAGCCCCCACAAACGGCGCCACCGTACTGCCCAGCCAGTAGACAGCGCCGTCCTTGGCGCGATTGCAGATCTCGCCCCGCCAGGGCTGGCCACTGGCGATGGTGTTCCACATCACCGTCCAGAAATCCGGCTCGTGCACGCCGGAGCTGACCATCCGGTGGTTCTGTCCTATCAGCTGTTCGCGGCTATAGCCGGACACCAGGCAGAACGCATCGTTCACCTCGGTAATCCGGCCCGCGCGGTCCGTGACCGACACAATCGCATGCAAGTGGATGGTTCGCAGCAGGGCCTCGTTCTCGCGCTGCAAAGCGCCCAGCTTCACGCGGCCATCCATCAGCTCCGACACGTCATGCACCAGCGTGACAAGACCACGCACCTCGCCATCCACAATGTCCGGCAGATAGTTCACCAGGGCATGCCGCTTGCTGCCACCACCCGGCCTGGGGATTTCCTGCTCGAAGAAGCTCTGGGGCTGGCCGCCCAAAGCGGCTTCCAGGGCAGGACGGCTGCGCTCATACAGGTCGGAACCAAGCAGGTCACGCATATGTGTGCCGCGCAACGCCATGGGGTCGATGCCAAACCAGTTGCGATAGGCCTCGTTGGCCATGCGGTTCAACAGACCTTTGTCCCAGTATCCGATCTGCGAAGGCACGGCGTCCAAAATCAGCCGCAGGTCACGGCGCGCCGCATCCAGCAATGCGGTGCGTTCCAGCACCTGCTGCTCCAGGCTGGCATTGAGCTCACGCACGCGCAGCTCGGCACGCTTGGTGGGCCCGATATCCCGTATGACTTTCACGATGCCTATACAGCGGCCGTCAGCCCCCAGCATGGGTGCCCCGGCCACAGACACATCCAGCATGCTGCCGTTCTGGTGCATGCGCGTCGTGTCAAACAGCGGCAACACATCGCCATGGGATATACGCGTCAGAATGTCGGCATCTTCCTGGGCCCGCTCCGGAGGTAGCAGCAACGCCGCCAGCATTTGGCCCTGGGCCTGTTCTGCGGTGTAGCCAAACAGGCGCTCGGCTGCCGGGTTCCAGTCAGTCACACGGCCATCCAGCGTCTCCCCCACGATGGCATCGGCGGAATAGTCCACCATGGAGGCACGGCGCGAGCGCTCCAGACGCACCAGTTCGGCCTGCGCCAGTTCCTTCTGGCGGATACCGACCAGGGCCGCCACTAGCATGCTCATCACCAGACCCGCCAAAGCCACCCAGCGCGGGTCCAGCGGGTCCAGGTGGTCGAAAAACGGCGGCAAAACCTTGGCATCCACCACCCAGGTGCGACCGTAAATGGAAAGGGAGGTGCGCTGGCCCAGCGAGTCCGGGACGGGCTCCGCAGAGGATGAACGGTAAAAAACCTGCTCGCCCTTGTCCGATACATCGCTGAGCGAAAGAACCAGTTGGTCGCGGTGTATTTCTATATTGCGCAGCATCTCCGAGATCATCAAGGGCGCATAAGACCAGCCCTCCAGGGCCGCCTCGCGTGCCGCCGGGCCCACCACGGAAGCACCCGGCCGGTAAATAGGCAGCAGCAGCAAAAAGGAACTGGGTGCATTGGCCGGGTCTTGGACCAGCCTGATGGGCTCGGTAATGGTTGCCTGGCCGGTGCGCATGGCCTGGACGGCTGCTGCTCTGCGGCTGGCGTCAGAAGCCACGTCCATGCCTATGCCGACTCGGTTGCGCTCAACCGGCTCCAAAAACTGGATGACATAGCGCTCGCCCGCATTCGGCTTGAACTGCCGCACGGCGAAGTCCGGCCAGCCATCGCGCTGGGCCGACGCCACAAAGGCCGCCTCGTCCGCCTGCGCCACCCGGCGTATCACGCCAAAGCCGCGGGCCCCCGGAAACTCCTTTTCTATATTCCGGGACGCGGCGTATTCACGGAAATGCTGGCGGTCCAGCCGGTCGAAACCGGCCCCCAGTACCGCACCGCGTGCGCCGCGCAGTCCATATTCATAGATGCCCAGGCGGTCGTTCAACTGCTCCAGGGTACTTTGAACCAGGCTGTCAAAGTGGCTGGCTGCATTGGCCGCGTTCTGCCGGGTTTGCCACAGGGTGGCCCAGCAAGTCAATACCAGCCCCAGCAGCAAAACCAGCCTAGCCCGTACCTTGGGCTGGCGCAGCCATTCCTGGGTGGACTTCCACAGGGTGGCGGACTGCATGGTCAGGTAGCCGGTACATCCGGGGGGCGGTGTGGCCGAAGCATGGCAGCCCCGGGTGCCGGCAGCTGCAGGGGGTCAGCGCCCATATGCCAGGCCTGGGCCCTCCCTGCGCTCTTGGCTGCGTACAAGGCCTGGTCTGCCGCAGCCACCAGATCACGCATCTGGCCCTCACTGCCGGGCACGTCCACATGGCCTATCCCCACGCTCACCGTCACGTTGCCAGCGATCGATGAAGCCGCATGCGGCATAGCCTGGCGGGCCATGGCGTCCAGCACCCGCTGCGCCACCAATTCGGCACCGGCCAGCGTGGTTTGCGGCAGCAAAATCGCGAACTCCTCACCGCCATAACGGGCCGCCAGATCGGCCGGGCGCTGGCAGCTTTCCATCAACACCCGCGCCACGGCCTGCAGGCAGGCGTCTCCCTCGGGGTGGCCGTAGTGGTCGTTGAAGAGCTTGAAGAAATCCACATCCACCAGCAGCAGCGCGATGGGGTCTTTGTCACGCATGCTGCGCAGCCATTCACGCTCCAAGCGTTCGTCCAGGCGGCGGCGATTGGCCAGGCCCGTCAAGGCGTCCACGGTAGAAATACGGCGCAGTTCGTCCGTCAGGCGTTTGATGCGCAACTGGGTTTTGACACGCGCCAACAGCAGCGGTTCGCTGATGGGTTTGGCGATGAAGTCCACCGCCCCCAGTTCCAGCCCCGCCACATGCACCGCCGTATCGCTGTGGCTGGTGACGAAGATTACCGGCACATCAGCAAACTCGGGGTCGGCCTTCAATATTTCGCATATCTCGAAGCCGCTCATGCCCGGCATTTCAGAGTCCAGCAAAATCAGATCCGGCATGGCCTCACGGGCCAGGCGCAGGGCGACTTCACCATTGGTAGCGAAACGCAGCATAGCCACCTCTGAAAGAATGCGGCTGATGCGATGGATGATGACGGGGTCATCGTCGACCAACAGAATGCTGCTCTTATTCATTGTCCCGCGGAATGATGGATGGCCAGAACCCCGTACCGAACTGCTCCGGCTGCGACTTGCCCACTTGGGTGACCGCAGCAGTATCTCTGTTTTGCATCGACTTGGGTAGCAATGGCCCACTCCTGTTGCAGCCCTGGGGTGACCGTGGAAATACTACACTTTTAGTAGCATCCCGCGCACGCAGCAACTGCGCCGCAAGCCTGATTCATACCCAATATATAGGAGGCGTTCCCAGCTCCGTTCTGGATGTAAAAACTTGCAATTTAGGGATTGGCATGGGCAGCACATGCAGGGCTTCGGGGTCCATGGGTTGGGCTCTGGATTTGGCTCCAAGGGGCGGTCCCAATTTTTCTGCCGCAGCCCTCCAGCGCAAGGCCGAACGCGGCGGGACTGGGATAAGCTACAACGCAAAACATCGCACCAGGAGAAGCCTATCCACCCGCCAGAGCACCACAGCATGATGGACACGCTGGACCAGTTACCCTGCGCAGTTCTGGTGACCGACCACGCAGGCTATATACAGGCCGCCAACCACAGTCTGGCCAGCCTGGTGGGCCGCTCGGCACAGCAGCTCAGGCAGTGCGCGCTGGAAGATTTACTCCCCCTGCCCAGCCGCATCTTTGTACAAACCCATATATGGGCATTGCTACGCAACCAAGGCATGGTCAGCGAAATGAACCTCAAGATCCAGGACGCCCACAAGGCCAGCGTCCCGGTAATGGTGAACTGCCAGCGTGGCATGTTTGCCGGCGCAGACTGCTACTACTGGGTGTTTTTCGTGGCACTGGAGCGCCACAAGATCGAGATGGAGCTGCTGGGTGAACGCCGGCGCGCCGAGGAAATAACCCGCGAGCTGGCCGAGAGCGCACGCTTTGTACAGACCATCACCGACGCCATGCCCAGCCTGGTCGCCTACTGGGACAAAAACCTGCGCTGCCACTTTGCCAACAAGCCCTACCTGGAATGGTTCAACATCCAATCCGAAGACGTGATCGGCAGCACCATGCTGGAGCTGCTAGGCACGGCCATGTGGGAGCTGAACGAAGCCTATGTGCAGGGCGCCCTGGCCGGCGAGCGGCAACGGTTCGAACGCGCCATGACCAAGGCCGATGGCAGCACCGGCTACACCCTGACCCACTACATCCCGGACCACAACCACCGGGGCGAAGTGGCCGGCTTCTTTGTGCTGGTCAACGATGTGACCTACATCAAGACCACCGAAAGCGAGCTCAAGCTGGCCGCCAGCGTGTTCAGCAACACCGTCAACGGCATCATGGTGACCGATGCCGACAGCATGATTCTGTCGGTCAACCCGGCCTTCACAGCCATCACGGGCTACAGCTCGGACGAGGTGGTGGGCCGCCCCTCGCAGCTGCTGCGCTCGCACCACCACGACGACGCCTTTTACGCCGCCATTGGCCACGCGCTGACCCAGCAAGGCCACTGGGCCGGTGAGCTATGGAACCGGCACAAGAATGGCGAAGCCTTTCTGGAATGGCAGAGCATCACCACCATCCCGGGCTCGGCCGACACGGCTACGCGCTATGTCTCGGTGTTCAACGACATCACCGAACGCTGGCGCAAGGACGAACGCATCCGCCACCTGGCGCTGCACGACCCTTTGACCGACCTGGCCAACCGCCAGCTGCTGACCGACCGGCTCAGCCAGCTCATCACCCAGACCGCACGCGAGCCACGCCGGCTGGCCCTGATGTTCCTGGACCTGGACCAATTCAAGCATGTCAACGACACACTGGGCCACGACGTGGGCGACGAATTGCTGGTACTAGTGGCGCAAAAGCTGCTGGCGCTGGTACGGCAGAACGACACAGTGGCCCGTCTGGGCGGTGACGAGTTCATCATCCTGCTGGACAACCCGCTGAACCAGGACGACGTGGCACAGATCGCCAACCGTATCGTCGCCACCATCCGCACGCCCGTCGTACTGCAGGGGCAAACCGTGCAGATTGGCGCTTCCATTGGCATTGCCCTCCACCCGGAGGATGGCGCCACGCCAGCGACCCTGATCCAAAGCGCCGACACCGCCATGTATGCGGCCAAGCGCGCGGGCAAGAACACTTACCGGTTCTACGCTGCCGCCTGAGCGGCTCAGCGCCAGAAATGTCCTACGCAGGACGGAGGCCATCTCCTGCGGACATGGACCACCCCTGGAGGGACACTGAAACCCTAGCCGTTGCAGCATGCGGCCCAGGCAAAAGATGTGCGTGGGTGCTGCCACTGCAACTTCATTCCACCGATTGAAGGAGGTATTCCATGTTCCACCCATCTCCCCCCCTGCAGACACGGTCGCCTCGCAAGCGCCGAGCCCAACTTGCGCTGGCCGGCCTGGCGGTATCTGCCCTGGCACTATCGGCCTCACCGGTCTGGTCGCAAACCACGGGTGTGCCCAGCATGGCCGATACCCCCCCCGGCGCCACGGCAGACAGCAGCAAACTCAGTTTCACCGACAGTGCCATGCTGGGCGACTTGGCGCAAGCAACGCGGTCCGAAGTAGAGGCCGCCAAGCTGGCCCTGGAAAAGTCGCAGAACGCCAATGTGAAAAAGTATGCCCAGGACGTCATGGAGGAACACACCAAAGCTCTGACCGAGGTAGAGCAGCTGGGTGCGGCCAAGAACGTGAAACTTCCGCAAGGCGTTGGCGTGGTGAACAAGACCAAGGAAACCGCCCTGAAAGCGCTGTCTGGCAACACCTTTGACAGCCAGTACCTGAAGCGCGTCGGCGTGGGTGGCCACGAAACCGCGGTGGAGCTGCTGCAGAAGATCCAGAAAACGGCCAAGGACCCTGAGCTGAAACTGCTGGCCGACAAGCTGCTGCCGGCAATGCAGCGCAACCTGGACACGGCCAACCAGCTGGTTCCCGCATAAGCGGCACCGTGCGAACGCTACATTTTTAGTAGCTACTTGCGCATACAAAATGTGCGCTAGCGGCCCTTTTTGACACTGAACCTTCAGCGGACACAGGGCCGCCTTCCCCAGCCCATCACACCGGCCAAACTGGCCCAACCGACATTACCAAGCCCGCACCTGCGCAAACGCCGTCGCCAGAAAGTCCACCAGCGCCCGCACCTTGGGCGGCACATGTTTGCGACTGGGGTACACCGCGTAGATACCCATCTCCAGCGATCGATAGGCCGGCAGCAGCTCGACCAGCCGACCGGCGGCCAGGTCTTCGCCCACCAGAAAACCCGGCTGCAGAATGATGCCCTGGTGCGCCAGCGCCGCTGCGCGGCAGGTGTCACCGTTATTGGCATGGATGCAGGGCCGGGTGGTGACGCTGACCGGCCCCTCGGGGCCGTCAAAATGCCACTCGTCCTTGGCCGCCCAATAGGTATAGGCGACGACGGCATGCCGGGCCAGCTCGCGCGGATGCAGCGGTGTGCCATGCGCGGCCAGATAGGCAGGCGACGCGCACAGCAGCATGCGGGTACTGGCCAGGCGCTTGCTCACCAGCGTGGAGCTGGGCAGGGTGGCAATGCGGATAGCCATGTCGTAGCCCTCCTCCACCAGATCCACCACCCGGTCGGCCAGCGTCAGGTCCAGCGCCACATCCGGGTACTGGCTGCGGAACAGCCCCCACAGCGGCGCCAGGTGCAGGATGCCAAAGGTGACCGGCGCATTGATGCG
This sequence comes from Rhodoferax sp. GW821-FHT02C08, assembly GCF_059421805.1. Lineage (NCBI taxonomy): Bacteria > Pseudomonadati > Pseudomonadota > Betaproteobacteria > Burkholderiales > Comamonadaceae > Rhodoferax > Rhodoferax sp. GW821-FHT02C08. The sequence continues at coordinate 22,414 of NZ_JBWKVR010000020.1, read as the reverse complement.
CAGCAGGCCGCTGGCCGCGCCGCTGCGCGAGGTGAGTTCCGCCTCGGCCTCGTCCACACTGGCCAGCAGCTCCTTGCTGCGTGCGTAAAACACCTGGCCCGCCTCGGTCAGCGACAGGCGCCGGGTGGTGCGCTGCAGCAGGCGTACACCCAGGCGGGCCTCCAGGTCCGCCACATAGCGCGACACCGCCGCCTTGGACAAGCCCAGGCTGTCAGCCGCCTTCACAAAGCTGCCGGCATCCACCACAGCCGCGAAGGTTTGCATCTCCAGGAAACGGTCCATTGTCTTACTCACTGAAACAATGAATCTTATTTCAGGTCATTTATCTCCGCAACAGCCATAGATACAGTGGAGTCCATGCTTTCACCGGACACCACCATGACCTCAGCCACCCCTATCAGCGCCGTTGCCACCGCCAGCCTGGCCCCGGTTTTCTTCATCTCCCACGGCGCCCCCACGTTTGCGCTAGAGCCTGGCCGGCTCGGCCCCTTGCTGCAGGCCGCAGGCCAGCAGTTGCAGGGCGTCAAAGCCGTGCTGGTGGTGTCGCCACACTGGCAAACCCGTGGCGTGCGCGTGTCCACCAGCCCCGCGCCCGAGACGGTGCACGACTTCGGTGGCTTCCCCGCGCCGCTGTACGCGCTGCACTACCCCGTGGCCGGCCACCCCGCCCTGGCGGCCCAGGTGGCCGAGCTGCTGGCTGCCGCCGGCTGGCCCACCAGCATGGACGGGCAGCGCGGTCTGGACCACGGCGCCTGGGTTCCGCTGCGCCACCTGTTGCCCGCCGGCAATGTGCCGGTGTTCCAGGTGTCCCTGCCCTTGGGTCTGAACGCTGGCACCGCCCTGCAGCTGGGTGAGGCACTGGCCGCCGTGCGTACCCTGGGCGTGGCCGTGGTGACCACAGGCAGCATGACGCACAACCTGTACGAGGTGGACTTCCAGGCCGGCCCGGACAGCGTCTCTGCCGAGTACGTCACAGACTTCACCCGCTGGGTGCGCCAGGCCGTGAGCCAGAACGATACGCAGAAGCTGGTGGACTACCGCCAGCAAGCCCCGCACGCACAACGGGCGCACCCCACCGAAGAACACTTTTTACCGCTGCTGGTGGCCATGGGCGCACGCGGCCATGCCGAACCCGTGCAGGTGCTGGATGGGGGTACCACCTACCACGTGCTGGCCATGGAGTCTTATGCTTGGGGTCTGCCCGCAGCCAGCACTGAAACCACCCACTGAATGCAACCTGGAACATCCGCCATGCCCACCCTGAGCCCCCTGCAGACCAGTCCCGACTTCAGCCTGGCATTCCGCCTGCTGCAACCCGCCCCCGCCCAGCCCCAGGCCTGCCTAGTACTGCTGCACGGCGTGGGCGGCTCCGAAACCAACCTGGCGGACCTGGCCAGCGACCTGCCGCCCAATACCCTGGTGGTGCTGGCGCGCGGCCCGTTGACGCTGGGCCCGGAGCAATTCGCCTGGTTCCGCGTGGCCTTTGGCGCGCAGGGGCCGCGCATCGATGCGGCCGAAGCCGAGAGCAGCCGGCTGACCTTGATCCGCTTTGTCGAACAATTGCAAACCGCCTATGGCGTCAGCCCGCAGCGCACCGTGGTGGCCGGCTTCAGCCAAGGCGGCATCATGTCGGCCAGCCTGGCCCTGAGCACGCCCGAGCGGGTGGCGGGCTTCGGCCTGCTGTCCGGGCGCATCCTGCCCGAGCTGGAGCCGCACCTGGCCGCGCCAGCGCGCCTGCACCAGCTGCAAGCCTTTGTGGCCCACGGCACGGCCGACAGCAAGCTGCCCGTCGCCTGGGCCGAGCGCGCCGACGAGCTGCTGACCATGCTGGGTGTGGCCCACGAGACCCGGCTCTATCCCATGGACCACGGTATCAGCGCGGCCACGCATGCCGACTTTCTGGCCTGGTTGCACAAGGTGTTGCCCGCGCAATGAGGTGAATACTCCTGATTTGATAGCTACCAGCGCACGTATTACCTGCACCAGCGGCATATTTCCTTTAAGAAAACCATGGACGCCGACACCACCATCCAGCGCGACTACGCCGCCGCACGCCTCCAACTCCCCCCGGGTGCAGCGATCACCGTGCTGCATATCGGCAAGGCCGCCACGGCGCTGGCCGTAGGCCGCGACGCAATGCCGAGCGCAGTGCTGTCGCTGGCCATCGGGTCGCAGAAAACGGCGGCCGCGTTCTTCAAGCACACGCCGCCCACGCCCGGTGAAATCGAGAACGCCATCATGGTCGTGGAGGATGAAGTCACCCTGGCCCGCAGCATCGTTGCCGGCAACATGGCATTGTTCAGCGCCGACCCAGCCCTGCAAGCCATGGCCGACCTGGTTGGCGTACGTGGTCGCAGCATGTCGATCGATACGATCGAACGCCTGTTCGATCTGCTCGCTGCCCTATCCCAGGGCCGGCCCGTGGCAAGCGCGGGCATTCCAGACACCCCGAGCTTTGCCGCCACGCTGCTGATACTGCGGGAGTTCATGCACCACCTGGGATTTGCGGAAATCCGCTGGTAGCCACTGAAGCCGCCGACGGCTAAGCCCTATGCCTCATCACTGCAACGCTGCATGATGGCATGCCTCTCTGCTTGGAGACTCAGCAATGCATCCACGCAATCTGCATCCAGCCTTCCGCTAGCGGCCTCCTTTTGCATCTCGGCGACGACGGCCTCTTCGGTCCACGCACTTTTGTAGGGGCGCTTGTTGGACAGGGCGTCATAGACATCTGCTACCGCGACAATGCGCGCTTCCAAGGGAATGTCCGCCATCAGGTGTCCCCTGGGATAGCCGGACCCATCGCCCCGCTCATGGTGGCAGGCCACGATATTGCGCATGATTTCGAAAGCCATGCTATCGCCCAGTCCCAAGTCCATACCCATTTGCACAACGATGGACTCGCCAATTTCCACGTGCCTGCGCATCAACACCCACTCGTCGGCATCCAGCCGACCTGGTTTGAGCAATATGCTGTCGGGCACACCCACTTTGCCCACATCATGGAGTGGCGCAAACAAAAAGATGTATTCAATGAATTCATCACTGAGTTGATGCGACTGTGCCAGCTGGCGCGCTATCAGCCGGGAATAGGCCGCCATGCGGTCCAGATGTGCCCCGGTTTCCAGGTCGCGGATACGTGCCAAGCCACTGGCGATGTGCACGCTGCCCACGATGCCATGCACCACCTGCAGCTGGAGTAGATAAAGCTGCGAAATCAGATTGGAGAACAGCGTCAAGAACTCCGTCATGTCCGGGTCAAAAGAGCGGACCCGCTTGGAATCAAAAAACAGGAAGCCCGCCAGCTTGCTACCCAGAAAAAAAGGAACCGTCAGGCTGGACCGGTATCCACGCGACTTCAGCCACTCAGTGTGCCGGTTCGAGGACGTAAATTCCTGGGCAATGTCGTCCACCACACGGATTTGTCGATTCTGCGCAATCGAGCGCAAGGCGGGCACATTGGCTAGCTTGGATTCGTAGTGCTCCAGCACTACGCCATCCATGCTGCTGCTGACAAATGTCTTCAGCATGTCGGATGTCTCATCGTAGGTGGCGAGCGACACACGATCAATCGCAGGATATCTGGCAGCGATGGCAGAGTGAATCGTTTTCAGATGCACTGAAATATTGAATTCATCCTGCTGAACTGACATCAGTGAGTAGTGGACTGGGCTCATGGTACGAACATCAATTCTTATGTTCACAACACAGTGAAGCCGCATCCACCTGCCCACGCAGCGACTTGGCCGTGGCGGCAAGTTCTTCCACCGTGGCCGTGTTTTGCTGGGTCAGAGAGTCCATCTGAGAAACCGCCTCGTTGATCTGGGAAATGCCCGAGGTCTGCTCAGCAGGAAAGACGTACTCGTGCTGCGTAACCGGTAGATTTCGCCTCATGGATAACCCCTGCGCGTTGAAGTTTTCAATCCCGTGGCGGTGGTCCGCAGACCCTGGCTCAGGCTTTCGCGTTGGCCAGCTTCGCGCAATCAATTTATATCAAACGAACACCCAAAAACACCATGCCATTCCAGCAAAAAAATCAACCAGCACACAAGCATCGTCAACTTTTAGTATGAACCTGATGCCTGTAGAGAAGCCACGGGGAAACCCTATTTAACAGCCAGTGGCGTAGCCAAGCTTCTATTGGCAAGCATCCATAGCATCCGGAGCTAGACACGCCAAGGGTTGCTACGCGCAGCAAGCAGCTACACAACCCGAACACCGCCGCCTACTACGTGATGGCATGCGGTGCGATGCGCACGCGACCTGGGGCCAAATACTCAGCCATCCAATGCCACCGCTTCAATCTCAACCCCAGCAATACCCTCAGACCGCCAGCTCCTCCGGCAGCAGCATGGCGATGCGATCGCGGATGGAGTCGGCGCGCTCGGCTCCTGCGGTGTTTTCCACCTCGTCCAGCATCGCGCGGCCTACTTCCAGCATGGACGCGCGATCGCGGGCCTTGCGCAAGGCCTCACGAAAGAACTCCGCCTGGGCCGGGTCACGTTTGGCAAACATGCGCTCGCAAATATCGAACAGAAACATACGGGTCGTGGCCAGCGATCGTTTGCCGTCAAACGGATCTACCGCCGCGGATTGAACCGCCGCGGCAACAGCCGATACGTCCTGGCTCAGATAGCCGTCGCGCAAGAGCTGCAACACCAGCTGTTTGCCCTCGTGGCCAAAATACGCGGCCACCTCCTGCACGGTCTTACGCCCATCTGCCAACAGCAGCAGTGCACGCTCCCGCTGGCCCAGACTGCGGCATCCGGGTTGCAGTTCGGCACGCGCCTTATCGGTTTTTTGAAGCCCCATGTGTCCGCCCGTTGAAGACAAAGAGCGATTGGAGCAAGTATTTGTTACTCGGCCATGACGCGAAGACTGCGCTCCAGCACGGCCTCAAATTCAGCGATCGGCAGCGGGCGGCTCATCAGATAGCCCTGGTAGGCATCGCAGCCGTTGCGGGCCAAAAACAGGCGTTGTTCCTCGCGCTCCACACCTTCGGCGATCACCGCCAGCCCCAGAGTGGCCGCCAGTGCGATGATCATCTTGGCTATGGCCGCGTCGTTCGGGTCTTCCAGAATGTCTTTGATGAAGCCCTGGTCGATCTTCAGCTGGTCCAGCGGCAGTCGCTTCAGATAGGTCAGCGATGAATAGCCCGTACCGAAATCGTCCAGCGAAAAGCCCACGCCCTCGGCCTTCAGCGCATCCATTTTGGCGATGGTGGTCTCCACATCGTTCACCAGCAGGCTCTCGGTCAGCTCCAGCTTGAGGCGCTGCGGTTGGGCGCCGGTACGGCGCACGGCCGCCAGCACCTGATCCACAAAGTCATCGCGCTGCATTTGCCGGGCACTGACATTCACCGCAATCGACAAGCCGGCCGTGCCGGGCTGCTGCGCCCAGGCCACCAGCTGCTGGCAGGCCGTCTCCAGCACCCACTGGCCCAACGGCACGATGAGGTCGGTTTCCTCGGCCAACGGAATGAACTCGGACGGGCTCACCATACCGCGCAGCGGATGTTGCCAGCGCAGCAGGGCCTCGGCCCCGGTGACCCGCCCTGTACCCAGCACCTGCGGCTGGTAGTACAGGCTGAACTGCTGCTGCAGCAGGGCTTCGCGCAGGTCCGCCTCCAGCGCCGCGCGCAAGGTCACCACGGCCTGCATGGCGGCATCAAAAAAGCGCAAGGTATTGCGACCCGAGGTCTTGGCCTGGTACATGGCCAGGTCCGCCTGTTTGAGCAATTCCTCCACGGCGTTGTGTCGTCCATCGAACAAGGCAATGCCGATACTGGGCGAGCTACGGCGCTCATGGCCGTCCAGTACATAGGGCTGGTTCAGCACGTCGAATATCTTCCCACCCACAGCCCGGCAGTGGGCGGCGGCCTCGTCGACATGGCCGCCCAGGCCCTCCAGGATGACCACGAACTCGTCGCCGCCGAAGCGCGCCACGGTGTCCCCCTCGCGCACGCAGCTGGTCAGGCGCCGGGCGACCTGTTGCAGCAGCAGGTCGCCCTTGTCATGGCCCAGCGTGTCGTTCAGGGTCTTGAAGTGGTCCAGGTCTATGAACAGCAAGGCCCCCAGGCTGCCGCTGCGCATGCTGGCCATCAGTGCCTGCTTCAGCCGGTCCAGCAGCAGGCGCCGGTTCGGCAACTGGGTCAGGGGGTCGTAAAAGGCCAGGCTCTTGACCTCGTCTTCGATGGCCTTGCGCTCGGTAAAGTCTTCAATGACCCAGATGGACCCGGCTTGTGGTGCTTCGGGGTACAGGCTGCGGCTACGCAGATGGGCCCAGAACTGCGAACCGTCCTGGCGCTGCAAGAACAGCACATCGTCGGAAGGTCCATGCTCCGGCGCGCGGGAGGACGCGCCGGGCGGATACAGCAATGCGGCGGACAAGCCCGCCATGTCCGACTGGCTATAGCCAAAAATGTCCTGGGCATAGTGATTGGCCAGATGGACCACCCCGTCGCGCACAAACACAACGCCCACCGGCACATTGCCCAGTATCACCTGCTGTTCGGCAAACGCGGCCTTCAGGTCGCTGCGCATATGGTCCATCTGCATCGCCAGCCGGCCTATTTCATCCGGCCGTTGCCAGCCCACAGCCTGGTCAAAATCGCCGCCGGCCAGTCGGTTGGAAAACAAGGCCAACTGGTTCAAGGGCCGCAATACGCGCACATGCAGCGCCAGCAGGATAAAGCCCAGCGACAGCACGAACTGGCCCAACAAAATGAAGGAATAGGCCCGGCGGTCGCTTTCAAACTCCTGCTGCTTCAGGCTGTTATCGACTTCCATCTCAATAAAACCTGCAACCTCCTGGCGGCTATTGCCCGCCTCCTGGAACGTCAGTGGCCACTGGACCACCCGCGAGCTGCCCCGCCGCCGCTCGGGCTGCTCCAGCGTCAGCATGGGCACCTTGTCGGAATCACGGATGACGATGCGCACCACCTGGGGGTCCAGCAAGGTGGCATGCCCAATGGTGCTCACGCTGGCGGTGTTGTAGTTCCATACCGGTGCCGACAGGCTGTTGGACAGCAGCAGAATCTTGTCGTCCAGGTAGCGCTCCAGCTCCTTGTTGATCTGTGCCTGGCGCAAATCCGTGAGCGTCATCACGCCAATCAGGGCAGGCACAAACAGCCCCGCCGCCATGGCAATCACAATGCCCACGCTCAGGCTGCGCAATCTGTCCCGGGTTTTCAACGGAGGCAAGCGTTGCTTGGTGGGTTGCAAGAAATGCATGGACCAAAGATTAACCGCGGAAGGTGTTTACGTGCTTAGCATTTGCTACACATCATTTTCTGGATTTCAGGATTCTGGAAATTTGCACGCGTCACCAGAGTGGTGTCGGTGAAGATGGTGGCCTCTTTGAGAGCCTGACCCCTGGCCGCAGCGACCGCCGCCTGCACGCCCTTGTAGCCCATTTGCGCAGGGTTTTGGATCACCAGGCCGCTGATCTCCTGCTTCTTCAGCCCCTCCAGCAGAAAATCGGTCGCGTCAAACCCGACGAAACGCAACTTGCCGGCCTGCCCCGTGTCGCGCAACGCGCGCAGCATGCCATCGGTCGAAGTTTCATTCACCGCGAAAACCCCGTCCAGAGGTTGGTGCCCCCCCAGCAAGGCGACCGCACTCTGCCGTGACCGGCCCGTCGAGCCGCCACCGTACACGTCCGCCACCACGGTGATCGCTGGCGCATTGGCCTTCATATAGTCCAGGAAACCCTTGGCCCGGTCATCCGTGGATGCGCTGCCCGCCACCGTGCGCAACACCACGACCCGGCCTTTTTTATCCAGCAGATCGGCCAGGGACTTGGCCGCCAGCTGGCCGCCGGCATAGTTGTTAGAGGTCACAAAATTGCTGTGCTGGTTGCCGTCCAGCCCCGAATCGACGGCCACTACCGGGATGCCCATGGCCACTGCACGCCGCACCGGCGCCACCAGGCGCGCCCTGTCGGTGGCAGCGATCAGGATGGCGTCCACCCCGGACTTGCTGTAGAGCTGCAGTATCTTGATCTGCGAATCGATGTCGTCATTGTGCGCAGGCCCGCGCCAGGTCAGCTGGATATGCCCGTCCTCTTGCACCGCCTTGTCCACGCCGGTGCGCATCACGTCCCAAAAGACCTGGTCACTGGCCTTGGGGATGAAGACCAGGTGCACATCTTTCACCGCCGGCTGCGCAGCAGGCAGACCCATTGCGCAGCAGGCCCATAGCAGGATGAGTAGGGATTTCATATGCGTTCCAGCTTGAGTTCTTACGCCATAGCGACACATGCTATAGGTAACAAGATACGCTATCCCTGCATACAAGCGAAACGGGCATACCCTTGTTGCGCGGCCAACAGCAAGCTCTGGCAAGCGCTAGCCGAAACTCCTGATTTGATAGCAACTAGCGCAGGTACTACCTGCGCTAGTGCCAAATTTCACTAAAAACTGCTGGCTACTCAGTTGGCAACCGTGAAGCGCTTTTGCACATGCTTGGGCGTCTCGATCTCGTCCACCATGGCCACTGCCAAGTCGGCAGCCGAAATACCCGAAGGTGCGTCACCCACGCCGGGCAGCGGCGTGTCGGCACCCACACGGTACTTGCCGGTGCGCTCGCCGGGCGCCAGCAGGATGGGGGGCGACAGGAAGGTCCAGTCCAGCGTGGTTTCCAGCTTGATGCGGTTCAACAGCTCGCGGGCCGCCAGCGCGCCCTGCTTCCATTCGGCAGGGAACTGTGGTGTGTCTACCAGCTGCAAACCGGGCGCCACATACAGGCTGCCCGCGCCGCCCACCACCAGCACGCGCTTGCCGCCCGCCTGCTTCACGCCGTCCAGAATCGCCTGGCTGCCCTGCAGGAACAGGTCATGGATCTGCGGCTCGGTCCAGCCGGGGTTGTAGGCGCTGATGACGGCATCCACACCGGCCACGGCCTTGGCCACCTGGGCAGGGTCCAGCACATCGGCGGGCACCACGGTCAGGCCGGGCTGGGGGCTGAACTTGCCAGGGTTGCGTGCCAACGCGGTCACCTGGTGGCCACGGCTGAGCAGTTCGGTCAACACGGCGCTGCCGACAAAGCCGGTGCCGCCAATCAGTGCAATCTTCATATCAAGCTCCTGTGGAAAAGGGCTCTAGTGTGATTTCTTCACCAAGATATGAATAGACGGTTTAATTCGCTATTACTCTGAAGCTCTGCTACACAATCAAGCCTATGGATCAACTCAAACGCATGGCCATCTTTGCAGAGGTGGTGGCCAGCGGCTCGCTCACGGCGGCCGCCCGGCAGCTGGACATGACGCCCTCGGCCGTCAGCCAGCATCTGCGCCAGCTTGAAAAAGCCCTGGGCCTGGCCCTGCTGCACCGCTCCACCCGTAAGCTGACGCTGACCGAGGCCGGCGCCCGCTACCACGTGGGCTGCGCGGCCATGGTGGCGGCCGCGCGCTCGGCCGAATCGGCTCTAGCCCGGCTGCGCGACGAACCCGAGGGCGAGCTGCGCCTGGCCGCGCCCATAGGCTTTGCCAGCCTGCTGGCCAGCGCGCTGGCGCCGCTGCGCGGCCACCCCAAGTTGACGCTGAACCTGCTGCTGGACGACACCGTGATCGACCTGATCGAAGCCCGGGTAGACATTGCGCTGCGCGTGGGCGCCATGCCCAGCTCCAGCCTGGTAGCACGCAAGCTGGGCAGCATGGAGCGCCAGCTCTGCGCCGCCCCAGCCTACCTGGCCGAACACGGCTGGCCAGGCCATCCGCAGGATTTGCCACAGCATGTATGGCTGGGCAGCGCATCCGACAACACCACTTTCGACACGCTGGAGCTGCACGGGCTGAACGGACTGAAAGGCGAGCACTGCACGGTGCAGCTGCGCGGCCGGGTGCAGGCCAGCCAGGTATCGGCCTTGCACGCAATGTGCGTGGAGGGCTGGGGCATTTGCGTGGCCGTGCGGCAGGAAGACTTCCAGGCCCTGGCCGACGGCCGGCTGGTGCCCGTGCTGCCTCAATGGCGGCAAAGCCCCATGCCGGTCTACGCCGTCACCCCGCGGCGCGATGCCCAACCCGCCAAGGTGCGGCACACGCTGGACCTGCTGGCCACCTACTTTGACCGGGTGTACCCGGGTGTGGTGGCAGACTAATTCCTATTTTGATAGCAGCCTGCGCAGGTATTACCTGCGCCAGCGGCACTTTTCGTTCTTAATGATCGTCGTGCAGATACGTGGCCTGGCGCGGCAGCAGCAGGCTGACTCCGAAGGCCAGAACCATCATCCCCGTGACGTACCAGTAAAAGTAAGACTCGTGGCCCATCGACTTCAGGCCCAGCGCCACGTACTCGGCGCTGCCGCCAAAGATGGCGTTGCCCACCGCATACGACAGGCCGACTCCCAGCGCACGCACTTCGGGCGGAAACATCTCGGCCTTCACGATGCCGCCTACCGAGGTGTAGAAGCTGACGACCGCCAGCGCGACGGTGATCAAAACCCCGGCCAGCAGCGGGCTGGTCACGCTTTGCAGCGTGGTCAGAATCGGTACCACCATGAGCGTGCCCAACGCGCCAAACAGCAGCATGTTGTTGCGCCGGCCGATGCGGTCCGACAAGGCACCAAACAGCGGCTGCATGCACATGTAGAGGAACAGGCAGGCGGTCATCACGTTGCTGGCGGTCTTGATCGACATGCCGGCCGAGTTCACCAAGTACTTCTGCATGTAGGTGGTGAAGGTGTAGAAGATCAGCGAGCCGCCGGCGGTATAGCCCAGCACCACCAACAAAGCACGCTTATGGTTTTTCAGTAGCTCGGCCACGCTGCCAGCAGCTTTGGAACTGCGCGTCTGCGCGGTGGTGGTTTCATGCAAGGTGCGGCGCAGCATCAGCGCGACCACGGCAGTCAACGCACCAAGTACGAAGGGAATGCGCCAGCCCCAGCTCTTCAGCTCAGCCTCGTCCAGCAACTGCTGCAACACCACGACCACCAGCACCGCCAGCAGTTGGCCGCCGATCAGCGTGACGTACTGGAAAGATGAGTAAAAGCCGCGCTGACCGCGCATCGCCACCTCGCTCATATAGGTGGCGGTGGTGCCGTATTCGCCGCCCACCGACAGGCCCTGCAACAGGCGCGCCGTCAGCAACAACACCGGAGCCAGTGCCCCAATGCTGGCATAGGTGGGCAGGCAGGCAATCAGCATCGAGCCGCCGCACATCATCATCACCGACACCACCATCGAGGTCTTGCGCCCCTTGCGATCGGCCAGACGACCGAAGATCCAACCGCCGATGGGGCGCATCAAAAAGCCCGCGGCAAACACGCCGGCCGTGTTCAGCAACTGGGCCGTGGGGTCGGACTTGGGAAAGAACGCCGGCGCAAAGTAGATGGCGCAGAAGGCGTAGATGTAGAAGTCAAACCACTCCACCAAATTGCCCGACGAGGCGGCCACGATGGCGAAGATGCGCTTGCGCTTTTCTTCAAAGGTATAGGGAAGGGGCAGTACGGCAGTCATGGGCGTCCTTGTCTCGGTGAACTTGTAGTCGGCAGTGTCTTGCAATGCCGTGCTTCTGTCGTCCGTAGCAATCCGCCCCGGCGTCTGCGTAGCTCTACGCAAGGGTAATTACCTAGGGATGGCTAGAGCGCATTCTCACGCAAAAATCGCTCCAGCTCGTGGCTGTTCGAAAGGCCCAGCTTGGCAAACACATGGGCGCGGTGCGTCTCCACGGTGCGCAGTTCCAGCGGCGCCAGATCCAGCGCGATGCGCTTGTTCGGCTTGCCCTCGGCCACCAGGCGGGCCACCTGCATCTCGCGCGGCGTCAGCTTGGCCCATAGGGCCTGCGCGGCCTGCCGGGCTTGCTGCTCGGCGGCGATGGCGCTGGCCTTCTGCAAAGCCTGGGCCACCGTGTTCAGCAGGCGCTCGTCGTTGCAGGGCTTCTCCAGCCAGCCAAACGCGCCCTGCTGCACGGCCTCCACCGCCATCGCAATATCACCGTGGCCTGACAAAAACACCACCACCAGCGGGCTCTGCTGCGCACGCAGCGCCTCGAACACCTGCAGCCCGCTGATGCCGCCCAGCCGCAGGTCGAGGATGGCGCAGCCGGGGCGCTGCAGATCAATGCCGGCCAGAAACGCCTCGCCGGAAGCAAAAGCCTGCACCGCATGGCCGCGCGACAACAGCAACAGGCCCAATGAGCGGCGCACCGCCTCGTCGTCGTCGACGACGTACAGGTTCAGGGGAAGAGGGTTTGGCTTCATGGGGGGCAGGAGACAGGGAACGGAGTTCGCAGAGACTAACCGAGACCAACGCACAGACATTGCAGAACAGGTATCTGACGAGAATGAGGTAGATACGATACCCGTTCATGGCCGGTAGCCAATCTGAAACAAGGAATCGGCTCGCTGTAGCGTTTAAAACTGGATAGATCTGTATCTATTCGGATGTCCCCAGCTTGCATATGCTTGGGCTCATTTCCCATTTACATGACTGATCCCATGCCAGAAATCCCCAGTTTGCTTGCCTTTGGCCTTGTCTCGCTCGGCATGGTGCTCACCCCCGGGCCGAACATGGTCTACCTCATTTCGCGTTCGATTTGTCAAGGGAGAACGGCCGGACTGATTTCTCTGGGCGGGGTGGCACTCGGGTTCGTTGTCTACATGCTATGCGCTGCATTTGGCATCACTGCTTTGGTGATGGCCGTGCCGTACGCATATGACGTACTGCGCCTCGGAGGTGCGGCCTATCTGTTCTATCTGGCTTGGCAAGCTGTTAAGCCCGGCGGACGCTCGCCGTTTGAAGTGCGTAATTTGCCCAAGGACAGCCCTAAAAAACTTTTCACGATGGGGTTCATCACCAATTTACTCAATCCCAAGATCGCGATCATGTATCTGTCGTTGTTGCCACAATTCATTGATCCCGACCATGGCAGTGTTCTGGTGCAATCCCTCCTATTGGGCCTGACGCAAATTTTTGTCAGCGTTAGCGTCAATGCCGTAATAACCGTGCTGGCGGGTTCCATTGCGATTTTTCTCGCGTCCCATCCCTCCTGGCAGACTGTTCAACGCTGGCTCATGGGAACCGTATTGGGCGGACTGGCTACGCGCATGGCCATGGAGAGTCGGCGGTGATTTCCTGATGGAACCGCCATCCAGAAGACCGTTCACACTGAGACTTCCAGCTCCAACGTAAAAACCGTCCCCCCATCCGCCCGGTTGGCAAACGTCAATCGCCCACGGTGGCTTTCGACAATCGTGCGGCAGATGTTCAGACCCAGGCCCAAGCCGCCGTCCTTGGTGGTGAAGAACGGCGCGAACACCTGCTCCGCAATTGCAGCATCAATGCCAGGCCCACGGTCCGCCACGCGGATCTGCATGCGGCCGGCGACCACAGCCGCGTCGATCTCCACCACCCGGCGTTCCGGTGCGGTGGCATGCATGGCCTGCAAGCTATTCAGCAGCAGGTTCAGCAGCACCTGCTCCAACAGCACGCGGTCGCCGCGCACCATGGGCAGGTCGGCCGGCACACGCAGCACGGCGCGCGCCTGCTGTGCCCGCATCTCGCCCTGCAGCAGGGCCAGCACATTCGCCACCAGGGCCGGCACGGCGCAGTCCTCGGCCCCAGCGGTGCGCTGGCGCACAAAGCCGCGTATGCGCTGCACGATCTCGGCACTGCGCTGGGCCTGGGCCATGGTCTCATCAAGGCTGCTGCCCAGCAGTGCCTGGTTGCCTTGCTCAGCAAAGGCCTTGGCCGCGCTGGCGAAATTGCTCAGGGCCATCAGTGGCTGGTTCAACTCATGCGCCAGGGTGGACGCCATCTCGCCCAGGCTGGCCAGGCGCTGGGCGTGTTGCAGCTGCTCATCGTTCTGGCGCTGGCGCAGCTCGGCGCGCTTTTGCGCGGTGATGTCCACCACCGAACTCATCCAGCCGCTGTGCTGGCCGTGGGCGTCGATCAGCCTGGCGGTATAGACCATGGTGAATACGTCATGCCCGTCTCGGTGGCGGATACGCGACTCGAAGCCGGACATGGCGGCCTGGCCGCTCATGGTGGCCTCGTTGTTCTGCCAGTGCTGTTCCACATCATCCGGGTGCCAGTAAGGGTATGGCGGCAGGCGGCCCAGCAGTTCGTCGGCGCGGTAGCCGGTCATATCGCACAGAGCGGGGTTGACGTAGATGATGTGGCCTTCCAGGTCGCGCGCGCGCATGCCGACCAGCAGCGAATCTTCCATGGCCTTGCGGAAGGCGTGGGCCTGGTCCAGCTCCAGCGTGCGCTCGCGCACGCGCACTTCCAGGTCTCGGCGGGCATCGCGCTGCTCGGCAAAGCGGCGCTCGCGCAGGCGCCAGTACAGGCTGCCCAGCAGCAGCAGGCCGGCGCACAGCAGACCCAGCATCCAGCTACGTTCGCGGGCATGAGTGACGGCGGCATAGTCGGCCATCACGGTCAGCGTCCAGCCCAGGTCTGGCAGGACCTCGTCCACCGCCAGAAATTCGCGCGGCTGGCCGGCCAGGCTGGTGCGCACGCGGTAGCCCTCGGCATCCGGCGTCGCATCGCGCTGCCAGGGCAGCTGCGCAAAGCTGTGGCGCGCGCCGTACTGCTGGTGCCGCTGCACCCAGGCCAGGTCGTCCTCGCCCAGCGCGCGCTTAGCCTGGTATATCCAGGAAGGTACCGAGCCCAGGAACACGATACCGCGCGCATCGGCCAGCAAAATGGGGTCACGCACATAGGCCCAGGTGTCCTGGATCTGGCGCAGGCTGACCTTGACGGTGAGCACGCCGCGCACCGCCCCGCCCTGCTGCACCGGCGCGGAGATGAACAGCCCCGGCTCCCCGGTGGTCTGGCCCACACCGTAGAACTGGCCGTTGCGGCCAGCCCGCGCATCCAGAAAATACGGCCGGTTCGCATACGACTGGCCGACGAAACTCTGCGCCGTCTGCCAGTTGCTGGCGGCCAGGGTCATGCCCTGTAGGTCGATCAGGTAGAGCGCATCCGAGCCGGCACGGCGGTTCACCTCTTCGATGTAGTGGTTGGCACGCTGCTGGGCCACCGGGTCTTGCGGCTGGGCCAGCGCCGCCAGCACGTCCGGGTGCTGCGCGGCGGTAAACGGCAGGTAGCTGTACTTGGCCGCCGCACCCCGCAAGCCCAGCGCATGCACCTCAATGGCCCGGTGGATGGAGTCCAGCTGGAAGCTGGCCTCACGCCGCGCCGCCCACTGGCCGGCAGCGGCGATCAAGGCTAGGCCCAGCACGGCCGCTACGGCCCACGCCCACCACGCCCACCACGCCCGGTATGCGGGCACGGCAGCGATAGGTGCAGATGGAGCGGAGGGCATGGATGCAGAACAGGAAAAAGGGCCGAATCATTGTGCATGAGCAACATCGCAGCCCTGCGCACCGTCACAAAGTATTGGCTTTGCGCAACTGCGTACCAGTCCCACGTGCAGCCAAACAACAAGCGTATTTTTTGTGCGCCACGCGGGCTAGTCCGCCCAGGCAATTTACTATTATTTTTATAGCTTATAGCGCAAGTATTCTCTGCACGAGAGGCATAAAACACCATGTAACCCGAAAGAGCCTGGCAGCCTGTCAAGGGCCCCCTCAGCACGGTAAGATGGCCATGCGCGCAGCCCCGCCGGCCGCCATTGCAAGCACCCGATACACCACACCATCTTGACGTACAACAAGAGGCAAGAACACACCATGCAAGCCATCCGCATCGCCATCGTCGGTGAGTCCCTGATCGACTTCACCGCCATCAGCGGCCTGAACTTTGAAGGCCATGAAGGTGGCGCCCCGACCAATAGCGCCATCGCTACCGCCCGCCTGGGCCAGCCCATAGGTTTCATCAGCCAGCTGTCCACCGACCTGTTTGGCGAACGCCTGCTGCAGCATCTGCAAAGCAATGGCGTGAACACCGACTGGGTGCTGCGCAGCGATGCGCCATCGACGCTGGCCTTTGTCGAACGTACGCCGCAGACCAACCGCTACGCCTTCTACACCCAGGGCACGGCCGATACGCAATGGGCCCCCGCCGTGCTGCCCGCCCTGCCCGATAGCTGCCGCTTTCTGCAATTTGGCTCCATCGCGCTGCTGCACGAGCCAGCGGCCAGCCGCATCACCGATCTGGTGCTGGCGCAGCAAGGCCAACGCATCGTCTTGTTCGACCCGAATGTGCGCCTCAGCCTGATCAAGGATTTGCCGGCCTACCGTGCCAACGTACAGCGCTGGGCCGCCGCCAGCAACCTGATGAAGTTCAGCGACGAAGACGCTGCCGCGCTGGCGCCCGGCCTCAGCCTGGCCGAGGTGGCCGCCAGCTTCATGGCCGATGCCAGCGGCCCGCGCGCCGTGGTCATCACCCGTGGTGGTGACGGCGCCACGCTGTTCCGCCGTGGCAAGGCGCCGCTGGAGATCACCGCCCCCAAGATCACCGTGGCCGACACCATAGGCGCGGGCGACACTTTTGATGCCGGCCTGACGGTTGGCCTGCTGGAGCACGGCGTGGAGCAGGTGGCCCAGCTCGACAGCCTACCCGACGCTACCTGGCTGGCCGTGCTGCGCTTCGCCGCCTGTGCCGCTGCCATCAACTGCACCCGCGAAGGTGCCAACCCACCCACCCGCGCCGAGCTGCAAGTGGCGCTGGACGCCGCCTCCTGAGCCGACCGAACACCATGCAAGCCTTTCATCTCTACCTCGACAGCGCCGATCTGGCCGATCTGCAAACCTGCCTGCCCCACCCCGCCGTCCACGGCGTGACCACCAACCCCACGCTGCTGCGCCGCGCCGGCATCACCCGCGCCACGCTGCCCAAATTGCTGAACACCTGCATCAAGCTGGGCGCACGCCAGGTGCAGGCCCAGGTGCATGCCGCCGATACCGAGGGCATCCTGGCCGACGCGCACCAGCTGGTGCGTGAATTCAACCCCAGCCAACTGGTGGTGAAGATCCCCGCCACCCGCGACGGCCTGCGCGCAGGCGCCGAGTTGAGTGCGGAAGGCATTCCGGTCACTTACACCGCCGTGTACGCGCCCGAGCAAGCCCACTTCGCAGCCCAGCTGGGTGCCGCCTATGCCGCGCCCTACCTGGGCCGGCTGGAGGATTCGGGCGTAGACGGTCTGGCCCTGATCGGCCAAATGCAGTCCCTGGTCAGCCGCAGTGGCGCCAACACCCGGCTGCTGGTGGCCAGCGTGCGTTCGCGCGCAGCCTACCTGGCCTTGCTGGAACTGGGCGTGGGCTCCATCACCATCCCACCCAAGCTGTTCAGCGAGCTGTTCGACCACAGCGCCACGTTGGATGCCGAGCGCGGCTTCCTGGCCGACGCGGCAGCACTGGGCAGTTAGACTAAGCGGCCTTCGGCGCGCAAGCGCTGACCAATCTGGCGGATGCGCTCCTGGCCATTTTGCAGCGCGGCCTGGCTGGTGTGCACCGAATAACGGCCCAGCACCAAATCATGCGGGTGCGGTACCGCAGAACCCAGCACAAACACGCAATCGGTTTCGGCCTGGAAGACAATGGTGTCTTCGGATGCATCAAACACCGCCATCTCGCCATGGCGTAGCGTGTCTGGCAATCGCAAGCCCCCTTCGCCCAAGGCCACCCAGGCCACGCTGTGGCCGGTCGGTGGCTGGTATTCCCAGTGCTGCCCGGCCTGCAAACGCACCGACAGGTAGTTGATGTGCGATGGTGCTTGCAGGCTGCTGCGGGCTGCACCGTAGGCGCCCAATAAGACCTTGGCCGGTCCATCTTGCGCAATATCATCCGGCGTGACGTAGCTACTGAACGCAGGTGCCAGCTCCAGCGCCGCTGGCAAAGCCACCCACAGCTGGAAGCCCCGCATGCGGTCCGAACCACCAGGGCCACCCGCATGCCAGGCGCCGCCACCAGCCTGCATCCACTCCACACCGCCCTCGGCCAGCACACCCTTGCGCCCCGACGTGTCTTCAAAGCCCATGTCGCCCTGCAAGCTCCACGTCAGCGTGGCAATGCCGGAGTGCGGATGCAGGCCAAAGCCCTGGAAGGCGCTTGCATCGGCATCAAACAAGTCCAGAAACACAAATGGCTTCAGGTACTGCCCCAGGTCGGACGGGCTCATCAACCGGGTGATAGGCCCGTGGCGCTGGTCATACGTGCGGTGCACGATGCGGCGCAAGGTGCTTGCGACCGCGTTCATACCGCCACCACCATGGTGCGCGGCCGCAGCCGGTAGGCAACAAAGCCGCTAAGCAGCGCCAACACCAGGGCCGGCACCGCCGTGCCGCCGAGCACCAGCAGATGTGCAGCAATTGCACACAACATGGTCAGACCAAGTAGCAGCCCGCCCCAGAAGCCGGTGCGCGGCACCAGCAACAGCAGCACGCCAGTGATCTCGACCAGGCCAGTTACATAGCGAAACCACTGGCCCAGGCCAATCTGCTCGAAGTTCTGCACCATCATAGGTACGCCCGCCAGCTTGGCCACACCGGCCGCACCAAATGCCAGAGCCAATAACAACCGCACCGCCCAGACGATATGCCCCTGTTTTTTTACCGATGAAGCCATACACAATCCTTTGAAAGTTGAAGACCGGCTCTTCCGCCGTATGCCGCAAGCGTAGCCAGGCATGAATACGGCGACTAGTCGGTAGAATTTGATTTCACTCATCCAAAATTTGAAGTAATTGCATGCTGGACCTGAATGACGTGGCTTTGTTCGTGCAGGTAGTCGAAGCCGGCAGCTTTGCCGCTGCGGCCCGGCGCCTAGGCATGCCCGCCAACAGCGTGAGCCGGCGAATACAGGGTCTGGAACAGCACCTGGGTGCGCGTCTGATGCAGCGCTCGACCCGCAAACTGACCCTCACCGATGCCGGACGCGGCTTCCACGCGCGCTGCGCCGACCAGGTGCGGACCTTGGCGCAAGCCGCCCAGGAGCTGGTCGATGGCAGCCAGCAGCCACAAGGCGCGGTGCGTGTGGCCGCCCCGGCGGATTTCTTCAACTGGTTCCAGATGGACTGGGTGGCCGAGTTCCTGGCAACACACCCACGGGTACGGCTGGAGTTCGTACTGAACGATGCCCGCGCCGACCTGATTGGGGAAGGCATTGACATCGCCCTGCGCGCCGGCACGGTGCTGGAACCGAACCTGGTGGCCCGCCAGATCGGCGTCAGCAACACCATACTGGTGGCCAGCCCGTCCTACCTGGCGCTACGCGGCATGCCCGAGCAGCCCAGCGACCTGGCTCGGCACGATTGCGTGACCCGGGTGTCCCGACAGTCCGCCAGCGGCCAAAGCAGCTGGCGGCTGGACGGCCCAGACGGCAGCGTCGACATCAGCGTCAACGGGCGGTTTTGCGCCAACAGTATGGACGCAGTGATCAAGGCCACGCTAGCCGGCCTGGGGGTGGCGCTGCTGCCAGCAATGATGGCCCAGCCGCTGCTAGACAGCGGCCGCTTGCTGCCCGTGCTGCCCGCCTACGGGGTGCGCGGCGTGGGCATCCACCTGGTCTACTTGAGCCGGCACCACCTGCCGCGCGCTGTAGCCAGCTTCATTGCGTTTACGATGGACAAAGTCCAGAACTACACCATGACCGTCCAGCCAGCCCCATCCACCTGCAGAATGCCCATATGACCGACCGCACCGTCTTTTTCATCTCCGATGGCACCGGCATTACCGCCGAAACCTTTGGCAACGCCATCCTGGCGCAGTTCTCCATGGCGCCGCGCCATGTGCGCCTGCCCTTCACGGATACGGTAGACAAGGCCCACCAGGCGGTACGCCAGATCAACCACACAGCGGAGCTGGAAGGCAAGAGGCCCATTGTGTTCAGCACCCTGGTGAACATGGAGGTGCTGAAGGTGGTCACGGACAACTGTAAGGGCATGCTGCTGGACATGTTCGGCACCTTTGTGAATCCGCTGGAAAACGAGCTGGGCATCAAGTCCAACCACCGCATCGGCCGCTTCAGCGACGTGAGCAAAAGCCAGGCCTACCACGACCGTATCGAAGCCATCAACTTCAGCCTGGAGCATGACGACGGCCAGACCCACCGCGATCTGGCCCAAGCCGATGTGATCCTGGTCGGCGTCAGCCGCAGCGGCAAGACCCCGACCACCCTGTACCTGGCCATGCAGTACGGCCTGAAGGCTGCCAACTACCCGCTAATCCCCGAAGACTTCGAGCGCCGCCAGCTACCACCGGCCCTGGTGGAATACCGCAAAAAGATCTTTGGCCTGTCGATCCAGCCTGAGCGCCTAAGCGAGATCCGCAACGAGCGGCGCCCCAACTCCAAATACGCCTCGCTGGAGAACTGCCGTATGGAGGTGAGCGAAGCCGAAGCCATGATGCGCCGCAGCGGCATCCGCTGGCTGTCCAGCACCACCAAATCCATCGAAGAAATTGCCACCACCATCCTGCAGGAAATCCGGCCGGAACGGCTGGTGTACTGAGGCTTGGGCAGGTGCTTGGCGCCTACACCGCAATGGTGTAGAGCATGGCGCTGGCGCGCTCGTCGGCGTTGTGGCCCTGCAGCGCGACATCCCACTCGCGGCCCTGGGCGCCACGCTGCGGCGGCAAGCCCTGCGTCATGGCAGTGACCTCTTCCGCAGTGGCATCGAACTCGGCGGCCAATTCACGGTTCTCCAGAAACAGGCGCGCCACCATGGAGCCGCCCGAATCGATGAGCATGAGGTAACGCACAGGCAGTCGGTATGACGTCTGAAGGTTGCCTCGCGGCGCTTCCATTCCGAAGGTTTGGCTCATGAAACCATCTTGCCACAGCTATCGCGCCAAGGGTAGTGCTGCTTGCGCTTAGGCGTATATGTTCACACCTCAATTGCTATCCATTTAGTAGCGGACTGCACAGAATAAATAAGCGCTGCAGGCTTATTTCATCATCAATTCTGTCTACGCGTTTTCATGCTTTCCATTTAATTTAAATGTATACAAACCGATAACAAAGTAGATACATTCACTGCCGGCCCTATCCCATGCTTGTACGCTCCGACCTGATCACCAGCACACTGCCCACGCCGGTCACCAGCCTGAGGGGCGCGGCATCGGCAGAGACGGATGGCCCCGCACTGGCTACGGCCGAGGTTCCGTCTACCATTGTCAGCAACTCCACTGCGCTGGAAGCCCATGCCGCCAGCTGGACCTACATGGCGCCCACACGCTATGTGCCTGCCAGCATGCAGGCTTGGCAAAGCCGATCCGAGGACACGGTCAGCAAGCTCATGGCACGTAATTTCTCGTCCACGGGCAATGCAAACCGCTTCAATGGCCTTGCAGGCGCCTTGCTGGAGCGCTTCAAAACCACGCCGGGTGACTACCAGCAAGCCGTGGCGAACTATGTTCCCAGCAGCAACACCAGCGTCGATGCCGCAGCCAAAACCGCGCTGTCCAGCATCGGCAACAACGCATTGGCCAAAGTGTCTTTAAGCATACGCACCCGCTCTGGCACCGTGGTGAATCTGACCCTGACCAACCAGAACGATGGCCTGGGCGTGGAAATACACAGCAATGGCCCCTTGAGCGCCACCGAAAGCCAGGCCATTGCGCAGTTATCCGCCAGCTTTGAAAGAGCGGTGCAAGGCTTCACTGCGGACCCGCCCACGGTGGATATTGCGGGCCTGGGCGACTACGACAGCACGGTCCTGTCCAGCATCGACCTGAAGGGCCAGATGCTGCGCAACGGCGACAGCTACCGCCTGGACTTCCATGCCGACGCCAGCCAGCGCAGCCTAAAAATGAGCTCTCCCACCGACCAGGTGGATATGAAAGTCAATCTGCAAAACCCAGCTTTATGGGGCAGCCCGGCCCAGCGGGAGCAGGCCATCGCCCAACAATTGCAGAAGATAAGCCAGGCCGGCAGCCGCGGCCATGGCAATGCCGAATGGATAGGCATTGTCCAGGACGCATTTGCGTCCATGCAGCGGTCCTACGGCGTCGATGCCAACGACAGCCCCCAAGTGCCGGCCAGTACCGGCACACCGACCATCAAGGACAGTGCTTTGTTATCTGGCCTGGCTGATTTTGCGCTGCGCATCACCGGCATGACCCAGGCCACCAACCCCATGCGTCTGGACGAAACCGACCGCTTTGACTTCAGTTTGCTGCAGACCACCAGCACCACTGGCCCGGCCGACAAGCCCGACAGCATCCAGCAGCGGCAGACATCCCGGCTCAAGGCCAACTACCACAGCGCGCTAAACGCCTCCGCGAAGCTGGAGCTCACCAGCGAAAAGAAATCGCAAAGCTACCTTTACACCCGCATCGACGACCAGGACAGCCTGACGGTGACACTGACCCGGCAGCTGGACCAAAGTATGCAGGTGGTGGTGGACAAATCGGCGAAAACCTCCGCCCGGGTCCAGCACTACGAAATGGGCATGCTGGTCGAAGACCGCAGCACGCCCTGACGGCAGGCTCGGCTTAAAAGCTGGTCCAGTCGTCGTCGTTGGTGCTGGCGGCCTTGGGGGCGCTGAGCTTGCCCATGGCGGGTTTGATGGTAGG
>NZ_JBWKVR010000019.1:0-114406 GCF_059421805.1 Rhodoferax sp. GW821-FHT02C08 | reverse complement strand
GCGTCAAACGGGTTGAGCATGCCGACCAGGGTGGTGCCGGGGCGCATCAGCGCGGCTTCGGCGTCCGAGGGGCTGCGCACCTTGAGTACCAGATCGCAGCCAAAGGCGCCGGCGGCGTCCACGATCTCGGCCCCGGCAGCTGCATAGGCGGCATCGGTCACGCTGGCGGCGATGCCGGCACCGCTTTGTACGCGTACCGTATGGCCAAGCGCTGCGAGCTTCTTGGCGGTTTCGGGGGTCAGGGCAACTCGGGTTTCTCCGGTCGCCGTCTCTTGCGGCACGCCTATCAGCATTCTTGTCTCCTTGAAGAATTTGAAAACCATGGCGTATGGATTCGCCACGAAGTCAATCGAAGTTCAGCAACACTTTCATCGCCTGCGAGCGGTCGGCCGCGAGGGCGAACGCACGGGCAGAGTCGCGGTACGACAGCGTGGCCGAGATCAGCGGCTTCACATCCACCAGGCCCTTGTTCAAAAACTCCACTGCCATGGCAAATTCCTCGTGGAAGCGGAAGGCGCCGCGCAGGTCGAATTCCTTGGCCACAATGACGTTCATTGGCAGGTTCATGTCTCCGCCCAGGCCCACCTGCAGGATGATGCCGCGCGGGCGCAGCGTATCCAGGGCGCCGCGCAGCGCGCGTTCGTTGCCGCTGGCTTCGAACAGCACGTCGAATGTACCCTTGTCGGCGGTGAAACGCTTCAGGCCGTCCGGTTCTTCGGCTACGTTGATGATTTCGTCGGCGCCCACCTTCTGCGCCTTGCCCAGGGGATGGTGGCTCATGTCGGTGGCCACGATGTGGGCGGCGCCGGCGCGGCGTGCGGCGATGATGATCAGCGCGCCGATCGGACCGCAGCCAGTAACCAGCACCTTCTTACCCAGCAGCGGGCCGGCGCGGCGCACAGCGTGTAGCGCCACGGACAGCGGTTCGGCCATGGCGCCTTCGCCGTCGCTCACGCGGTCGGCCAGCTTGTGCGCCTGGTGGGTCTCGACCACGATTTCTTGGCGGAATGCGCCCTGCACGTGCGGATTGCGCATGGCGCTGCCGTAGTAGCGCATGTCCAGGCAATGGTTTTGAAGGCCTTCCTGGCAGTAGCGGCACAGGCCGCAGGGGCGGCTCGGACTTACAGCGATGCGTTCGCCGACGGCAAAGCCGACCACGCCGTCACCCACGGCGTCGATGACGCCGGCGACCTCATGGCCGAGCACCATAGGCTCCTGGATACGGATAGTGCCAAAACCGCCGTGGTTGTAGTAATGCAGGTCCGAGCCGCAGATGCCGCCGCAGCGCACGCGCACGCGCAACTGGCCGGGGCCGAGTTCGGCGGTGGGAAAAGTTTCGACGCGCAGGTCGCCTGGTGCGTGGATGACGAGTGCTTCCATAGGAGTTTCTTTCAGAGCGTTGCGGTCACGCCGCCATCCACGTACAGGATGTGGCCATTGACAAAGTCGGAGGCCGCGCTGCTGAGGAACACTGCCGCGCCGCAGAGGTCTTCCACATCGCCCCAGCGGCGCGAAGGTGTGCGGTTGACCAGCCACTGGGTGAACTCGGCGTTCTTCACCAACGCATCGGTGAGTTCGGTCTTGAAGTAGCCCGGGCCGAGGCCGTTGACCTGGATGCCGTGCTGCCCCCAGTCGATGGCCATGCCTTTGGTCAGCATCTTCACCGCGCCTTTGCTGGCGGTGTAGGGCGCGATGCCGGGGCGGCCCATTTCGCTCTGTACCGAGCAGATGTTGACGATCTTGCCGCGCCCGCGTGGAATCATGCACCGGGCCACCGCCTGTCCGACCAGGAAGACGCTGTCTACATTGGTCTTCATCAGTTCGTGCCACTGCGCTTCCTCGAACTGATCAAGCGGGCCGCGGCGCTGCATGCCGGCGTTGTTGACCAAGATGTCGATGGGTGCGATATCACGCTCGATCTGGGCCACCGCCTTGGCTACGGCCGCACCGTCGGTCACATCGAAGGCTGCTGTATGGACAGTCGCGCCCTCAGCGCGCAGCGTAGCGGCCGCGGCCTCCAGCTTCTCGGTGCTGCGCGCATTGAGCACAACGGCGGCGCCCGCCTGTGCCAGGCCGCGCGCCAGCGCGAATCCGATGCCCGCGCTGGAACCGGTGATGAGGGCGGTGCGCCCGGTCAGGTCGAATTTTTGAATGAATGTATTCACGGATAAGCCCGGTCGGAGTGTGAAGAAGCCATGGATAGGCCCGCTTGCGCGGTCGACAGCAGCCAGTTCGAGACCGCCTCCATCTGCTTCGGCAAAGGTAGCATGGATGAAATCCGGAAGACGCCGGGTTCGCCGACCGGCGGCTCCAGCGCCATAAACTGGCTGGCAACCAGTTGAGGATGGAAAAAATGGCCCTGGCGTGCGCCGAGTCGCCGCGTCGCTTCTTCCATGTCGAGCTCCATGAAGACGATGCGTAAGCCCGGCACCGCGGCGCGCAGCCGTTCTCGGTAGCTGCGTTTGAGCGCGGAGCAGGTGAGCACGGCGGGGCCGCTCGAGGCCGCCAGACGCGTCCCGAGCAGGTCGAGCCAAGGTAGGCGGTCGGCGTCGTCGAGCGCGATGCCGCGCCGCATCTTGTCCACGTTCGTAGCCGGGTGGTAGTCGTCGCCTTCGATCAGCTGGCCACCGAGCCCCTGCGCCAATTGGGCGGCCAGTGTGGACTTGCCGCAGCCGGCAACCCCCATCACCAGCAACCGGCAGGTCGGTCCGTTCGCCAAATGTGCGGCCACGTCAGCTCCGCACATGCGGCCTTACCGCATTCACCGGTGTCAGCGGCGCACCGGCCTGAGGGCCGTAGCCGAGCGATGCGATCAGGTTGTCGATGGCCAATGCGGCCATGGCGCGCCGGGTGCGTACCGAGGCGCTCCCGATATGGGCTGTGAGCACCGTGTTGGGTGCGGCCAGCAAGTCGGCGTGCACCTGGGGTTCGCCTTCGAAAACGTCCAGGCCGGCGGCCGCGATGGTACCCGTGCGCAGTGCCGCCGCCAGTGCCGCGTCGTCGACGATACCGCCGCGCGCGATATTGGTGAGTGTGGCCGTGGGCTTCATCAGTGCAATTTCGGCTGCGCCGATGGTGTGGTGGGCGGCTGGCGAATAAGGCAGCACCAGCACCAGGTGGTCGGCCTCCTTGAGTAGCGTCTGCTTGTCGACATACTGTGCGCCGGCTTCGGCCTCCTGTGCGGCGTCGAGTTTCGAGCGGTTGTGGTAGATCACCCGCATGCCGAAGCCGAGTGCGCCGCGGCGTGCGATGCCGCGGCCGATGCGGCCCATGCCCAGGATGCCGAGCGTCGCGCCCTGGATGTCGCCGCCGACGAAGTGGTCGTGGATGCCGGTCTTGGTCCATGCGCCGGTACGCACGAAGCGGTCGGATTCGGCGATGCGGCGGGCCGTGGCCATCATCAGCCCGAAGCCATAGTCGGCGGTGGTCTCGGTCAGCACGTCGGGCGTGTTGGTGACGACCACGCCGCGCGCGGTGCAGGCCGCCACGTCGATGTTGTTGTAGCCGACGCCGACGTTGCACACCGCCTTGAGCTCGGGACAGGCGTCGAGCAGGGCTGCATCGATGCGTTCGCTGCCGGTGCTCATCACGCCGGATTTTCCCTGCAGGCGTTCGATGAGTTCAGTCGGACTCCAGATAGTGTCGGAAGGGTTGTCGGTGACATCGAAATACTGGCGCAGGCGGTCGGCGATGTCTGGGAAGGTGGCACGGGTGGCCAGGACGGAAGGTCGCATGGTGTTTGGGGGTCAGTTGTTGCAGCGTGCTTCGAGTGCATCGATGAAGCTCCGGTCCCAGCGGCCTTCACGCATGGCGGCCATGGTTTTCTCTTCGGCCACCAGCACCGCACGGGCCTTCTCGATGATCTGTTCGGCGCCTTGGGGAGGGATTGCTAGCAAGCCATCCTGGTCGCCAACCAGGATGTCGCCGGGGTTGACCACCATGCCGCCCACACTGATCGGCACGTTGATCTCGCCAGGGCCGTCTTTGTACGGGCCACGGTGGGTCACGCCACGAGCGTACACCGGGAAGTCGCGCTCGCGGATCTCGGCCACATCGCGGATCGCGCCGTCGATGACCACGCCTGACAGTCCGATCCTGGCTGCATAGAAGGACAAGATGCCGCCGACGACGGCGTTGTTCAGGTCTCCGCCGGCGTCAATCACCAGCACGTCGCCGGGGCGGCAGAACTCCAGGGCGCGCAGGTAGGTCAGGTTGTCGCCGCCGCGCGAACGCGCCGTGACGGCCGTGCCGGCCATGGTTTCCTTGCCGGGACGGTGGTAGGGGCTCAGACCCGAGGTGCCGATATTGCGGTGCATGCTGTCGCTGAGCGCAGCCAGCGGGAGTGCGCGCAGGGTTTCGAGGATTTTGGTATCGGCCTGGTCGGCAGACGCATTCTTGCGCAGGGCTTTGTATTCCATGGGTGGGCTTTCGGAGCGGGTTTCAACAGGAAAGATTCAATGCAAGGCGGCCACGGCACGCCCGATGCGGGCGCAACCTTCTTCGATGACTTCGATGCTGGTGGCGATCGACATGCGGAAATACGGTGCTACGCCATAGGACGAGCCCGGGATCATTGCCACGCCTTCTGCGTCGAGCAGGTACAGGGCCACGTCCACATCGCTGTCGATCTGTTTGCCGCCCGGAGTGGTGCGGCCGATGAGACCGCTGCAATTGACGAACAGGTAGAAGGCACCGCCCGGCGTGCGGCAGCCCAGGCCCGGGATGGCGTTGATCAGCGCCAGCGCGCGATCCCGGCGCTGGCGGTAGGTCTCGACGAAATCTTTGAGGAAACCGTGGTCGCCCTGCAGCGCCGCCAGCGCCGCGGCCTGGCTTATGGTGCAGGCATTGCTGGTGGACTGGGACTGCAGCGTTTCCATCGCACCGATCAGGTCTGCCGGGCCGGCCGCGTAGCCGATGCGCCAGCCGGTCATGGCATAGGTCTTCGACACGCCGTTGATGACCACGCTGCGCTCGTGCAGTTGCGGCTCTATGGCCACGATGTGCGGAAGGGCCTCGCCGTCGAAACGGATGTGTTCATAGATGTCGTCGGTCATGAGCAGCACCTGGGGATGGCGCAACAGCACATCGGCCAGGGCACGCAAGTCCGCCGCGCTATAGGCTGCGCCCGTCGGGTTGGTGGGTGAATTGAGCAGCAGCCAGCGCGTGTTGGGTGTGATGGCGGCCTCGAGCGCGGCGGCGGTCAAGCGAAAGCCATCGGACTCATCGCAGGCCACCACCACCGGCGTGCCGTCGCAGGCCAGGACCATGTCCGGATAGGAAACCCAGTACGGCGCGGGAATGACGACCTCGTCGCCGGGCTCCAGCGTGGCCGACAAGGCATTGAAGATCGCGTGCTTGGCACCGCAGGTCACGACCACGTTGCCAGGCTTGTAGCCCAGGCCGTTTTCGCGCAGCAGCTTGTCGCAGATGGCTTGGCGCAGGGCCGGCGTACCCGCCGACATGGTGTAGCGCGTCTCGCCGCGCTCGATGGCGGCGCAGGCTGCCTGGCGGATGTGCGCAGGCGTGTCGAAGTCGGGCTCACCGACCACCAGGTTGACGATGTCGCGGCCCTGGCGGCGCAGCTCGTTGGCGCGGTCTGCTGCGGCACTGCTGGGCGATGGTTTGATGCGGCGCACTCGCGCGGCAATGCGGGAGTCGGAGGGGGAGCGGGACACGGCTTTTCCTTTGGGCTGTGAGATCGGCGTAGCCATGGCGATGGCTGGATGGACAGGCCTGAACGTTACGCGCAGTCGTTTTGGAAAGCCAAGACAAGTTCGCTCTGGCGATATAGGTAGAGCTTATGACCGGCGTTGCCCAGAGTTTTCCCGCCAGAGCCCACCGGGTTAGCACTCTGGCCGCCACGGGTGGGTCGATGCTAGGCTCGCCTTTTGCTTGCTCTCCGCTGAATGAACCTGCGTCGACTCAAATATTTCGTCAAGATCGTGGACATCGGCAGCCTCACACAGGCCGCCCAGGTCTTGTTCATCGCCCAGCCGGCGCTGAGCCAGCAACTCGCCACCCTTGAGGCCGAAGTTGGCCAGCAACTGCTGGTGCGGACCCAACGCGGCGTCACCCCCACCGAGGCCGGCAAGGCCCTGTACCGCCACGCCCAGATCATCCTGCGCCAATGCGACCAGGCGATGAGCGATATGGCCGCCGCCGGCCAGGGGCTTTCGGGCCAGGTGTCGGTGGGCATGGCGCCCGGCACCGCCGCCGCCACGCTGGCCTTGCCGCTGCTGCGCCGGGTGCGCGCGCGCCACCCGGGCATCCTGCTCTACCTGAACGAGAGCTACGGTACGACGCTGAGCGAACTCATCATGAACGGCCGCATGGACCTGGCCGTGCTCTATGGCGACAAGGCCATCCACGGCCTGAAGTTCCTGCCCCTGGTGAAGGAAGCGCTGTACCTGGTTGGCCCGGCTACCGAGCCCCAGCCCGGCGAGAACATCCGCCTCGAAGACCTGCGCGAGGTGCAACTGCTGATGCCGCGGCCCTACAACATCGTGCGCAAGCTGGTGAACGAGGCCTTCATGCGCGCCGGCATGACGCCGCGCGTGGTGGCCGAGGTGGAGTCGGCCATCACCTTGACTGCGGCCATCGCCGACGGACTCGGCTCGACCATCCTGCCGGCCTCCATGGCGCGTGGCTTCGTGGCCTCGGGCATGGCCTGGCAGAGCCGCATCGTCGAGCCTGTCATCGAGGCGCCGCTGGCCTTGTGCCAGTCGGACCACTTGCCCCTGTCGGAGCCGGCGCAGGCGGTGCGCGAGATCCTGCTCGAGCTGGTGAGTGATCTTCATGTCGATACGGACCCGGGCTTCCCGTCCGAGAAAGCCATGGCACTGGCGTCCGCGTCCTGAGCGCCCCAAGCAGGCGCGCCAAGCGTCATAAGACGCCCTTATCCCGGCAAAGCCAAACGGTCTTGGCGTCGCGGCCCATCTCTGGGTAACTTAACGGCATTGAACACGCTGATGCACAGCGCGTGAACGCCGCCCGCGAGGGCAGGAAACCCGAGATGAACCTACAGGAAATCAAGGCACTGATCGATGCGATGGCTGCGTCGGACCTCAGCGAAATGGCGCTGACCCGCGACGGTACGCAGCTGCGTCTGGTGCGCAGAAAAGCGGCGTCCGGCGCCCCCGCGCCGCAGCAGGCGCCAGAGCCGCAGCCGGCAACACCCGCGTCAACACCTGCGCCAGCGCGCGCCCGGCGCCAGAGTCCACCGCCGGCCGCTGCGGCCACGCCGGCGCCGAACGCCATCACCACGCCCTTGTATGGCGTCGTGCACTGGCGTCCATCGCCTGATGCGCCGCCCTTCGTCGCGCCGGGGCAGGCCATCCAGGCGGGCCAGGTGGTGTGCGTGGTCGAAGCCATGAAAGTCTTCAACGAAATCCGCACTGACGTCGATGCCACGGTGCTGGCCCTGCTGGTCGAGTCGGGTGCCGAGGTCGAAGCCGGTCAACCGCTGTTGAGTCTGGGTTGATCATGTTCGACACCGTTTTGATCGCCAACCGGGGGGAGATCGCCTTGCGCATCCAGCGCGCTTGCCGCAGCCTGGGGCTGCGCACTGTGGCAGTCTATTCCGAGGCCGACCGCGATGCGGTCTACGTCACCCAGGCCGACCAGGCCCTGTGCATAGGCCCGGCCTCGCCCGCGCAGAGCTACCTGAACCAGGCCGCACTGCTGTATGCCGCCAAGCTCAGCGGCGCGCAGGCCATCCATCCGGGCTACGGCTTCTTGTCGGAGAACGCCGGTTTCGCCGCGCGTGTGGAAGCGGCCGGCCTGAGCTTCATCGGGCCGTCGTCGTCATGCATCCGCACCATGGGCGACAAGGTGGCCGCCAAGCGCGCGATGCGGGCGGCCGGCGTGCCCTGCGTGCCCGGGCCCGACGGCTCGCTGCCCGACGACAACGCGGCCATCCTGGAGATCGCACGCGAGATCGGCTACCCGGTGATGGTCAAGGCCGCTGGCGGTGGCGGCGGGCGCGGCATGCGCATCGTGCAAGCCGAGGCCGAGCTGCTGGACGCCATGGCGCTGACCCGCGAGGAAGCCCGCCGGGCCTTCGGCAACCCCGAGGTCTACATCGAGAAATTCCTGGGCCATCCGCGCCATGTGGAGATCCAAGTGCTGTGTGATCGCCACGGCCATGCGCTGTGGCTCGGCAGCCGCGACTGCTCGCTGCAGCGGCGCCACCAGAAGGTGCTGGAGGAAGCCCCGGCACCGGGCATTGACCGCATCCTGCTGGCCAAGGTGGGCGCGCGCTGTGCCGATGCCTGCCGGCAGATCGGCTACGTGGGCGTGGGCACCTTCGAGTTTTTGTTCGAAGACGGCGAGTTCTTCTTCATCGAGATGAACACCCGGCTGCAGGTCGAACATACGGTCACCGAGATGACCACCGGCATCGACATCGTGCAGCAGCAGATCCGCATGGCGCGCGGCGAACAACTGGCGCTGACGCAAGACCAGGTCGGCTGTTTCGGCCACGCGCTGGAATGCCGCATCAACGCCGAGAACCCCGAAACCTTCGCCCCGGCGCCGGGGCGTATCACCGCCTGGCAGCCCCCGGGCGGCTTTGGCGTGCGCGTGGATTCCCACGTGGGCGCGGGCTACCGCGTGCCGCCCTATTACGACTCGATGATCGCTAAGCTGATCGTGCACGGCAGCTCGCGCGCCGACGCCCTGGCCCGCATGCGCCTTGCGCTGGCCGAGATGCATATCGAAGGCATAGCCACCAATCTGCCGCTGCACCGCGAAATCATCGAAGACCCCGGCTTCCAGCAGGGCGGCGTCGACATCCACCACCTTGAACGCTGGCTGCAGCGGCGCGCCACGGGGCGTGCAACCGAAAAAGAGCGTACATGAACCGCGCCAAGACCCACTCTCCGAACTTGACCCTGCTCGGCACCACGGCGCTGCTGTTCGAGGCGCCCGGCCCGCTGGCCCTGGCGCCGCAACAGCGCATCTGGGCCATGGCGGCCCGGCTGCAGGCCCTGCCCGAAGTGCGCGAAGCCGTGCCCGGCATGAACAACCTGATGCTGACCTTCGCCCGGGCGCCGCGCACACTGGCCGCGCTGCAGGCGCTCGAGGCCAGCGTGCTGCAGGCCTGGGAGGAAACCGAGCCCTTGCCGCTGCAGGGGCGCATCATCGAGCTGCCGGTGGTCTATGGCGGCGCTGGCGGCCCGCACCTGGCGGACGTGGTGGCGCACACCGGGCTCAGCATCGACGAAGTGGTGACGCTGCACTGCGCGCCACTCTATCCGGTGTATGCGCTGGGCAGCCATCCCGGCTACTGCTACCTGGGCGGCATGGACGAGCGCATCGCTACGCCGCGCCGCGCCGTGCCCATCGTGAACCTGCCCGGCGGCTCGGTGTCGATCGGCGGGGTGCAGACCGGCGTGTCGGCCTCGGCCGGCCCGAGCGGCTGGAACACCATCGGCAGCACCACCATGGACTTCTTCCACCCGGAGCAGGACCCACCGGCCGTGCTGCAGCCGGGCGACAGCGTTCGCTTCCGCGTTCAGGACATCGTTAGGGCCTGTTAACACCATGGATACAAGATGCGTTGCTGTTCAAAGGGCCAGAGGCGAGGCGCAAAACGCAGCCGGGGTGAACCCCGGCCAGGCTTTGCAACGCTGCGGCTGGTCCTTTGGGTTGCAACCCGGAGGAAGCGTGGTTAAAAAACCGCCACTCCGCGTTGCGCTCCTAGGCCAGGCGGCCACAGCCTGGCCGTCGTCCCGCGCCTTGATTGGCGCTTTTTTAACCACGTTCGCACTTGCATCCATCGTGTTAACAGGCCCTAGATGATTGAAATTCTTTCCTCCACCGCACTCGCCACCGTGCAGGACGCGGGCCGCCTGGGCAGCCTGCGCTTCGGCGTTGGCACCGCCGGCGCGATGGACCAGCTGGCACTGGCCGTCGGCAACCTGTTGCTGGGCAATCCTGTAGGTGCTGCCGCGCTGGAAATCCCCGTCTATCCGTTCCAGGTTCGCTTCACCGAGGATTGCGCCTTTGCGCTCACCGGCGCCGATTGCCAGGCCCGGCTGGACCAACGCGCGCTCGCACCCTGGTGGGTCCACCAGGCGCGCCAAGGCCAGGTGCTGACGCTGGGCCTGCCGCTGGTGGGCTCGGGCAGCCGGGCCTATCTCGCGCTGGCTGGTGGCATCGACGTGCCCGAAGTCTTGGCCTCGCGCAGCACCCAGCTGCGCGGCGCCTTCGGTGGCTTGAATGGCCGCTCCGTGCGGCAAGGCGACGTGCTGCGTGCGGCCAGACCGGGGGGTGAGCCTGCGGTGGACTTCGGCGTTTTGCCCCCGGCCATCGCCCTGCCGCTGGCACGCGACGGCCTGCCCGCCGTGCGGGTGCTGCCCGCGGCGGAATACGCCTGCTTCAAGGAAGATTCGCGCGCCGCCTTCTGGGCCGGCGAATGGAAGATCACCGCGCAAAGCGACCGCTACGGCTACCGCATGCAGGGCACGCCGCTGGTGCCGATCGAGACGATGGAGATCCGCTCGCACGGCATCGTGCCCGGCGTGATCCAGGTGCCTTCGGGCGGCCAGCCCATCGTGCAGATGCGCGACGCCCAACCTTCGGGCGGTTACCCCAAGTTCGGTACCGTGATCGAGGCCGACCTCTGGCGGCTCGGTCAGGCCGCGATTGGCAGCCGTATGCGTTTCGTCGAGGTCGACTACGAGGTGGCCGTGGCCGCCCTCGACGAGGTACAGGTCTGGCTGGACGAGGTCGGCCGGATGATCGATCTGCAGCGCTGGGCGCTGCAAAGGAACTAGGGCCTGCTCACACTATGGATACAAGATGCGTTGCTGTTCAAAGGGCCAGAGGCGAGGCGCAAAACGCAGCCGGGGTAAACCCCGGCAAGGCTTTGCAACGCTGCGGCTGGTCTTTTGGGCTGCAACTCGGAGGGAACGTGGTTAAAAAACCGCCACTCCGCGTTGCAGTCCTAGGCCAGGCGGCCAGCCTGGCCGTTGTCCCGCGCCTTGATTGGCGCTTTTTTAACCACGTTCGCACTTGCATCCATAGTGTGAACAGGCCCTAACGATGCAGACCCAAGACATAAGCCAACTGGCCGCATGGCTGGCCGAGACCGACATCGACTTCCTGGAGCTGCATGGTCCGGACGTGCAGGTCGAGATCCACCGAGACGGCAGCGCCAACACGGCCATCGCACAGCCGACGCAACCCGCGGCAATACCAACACACACGGCCCACACGCCGGTCCGCGCCACATCCGTCGGCGTGCTGCTGGACCGCATTCCCGGCCGCGCCACGCCACTGTGGTTGCCTGGCAGCGCTGTCCAGGCCGGCAGCCTGCTTGGCCTGCTGCAGGTCGGGCCGCTGCTGCTGCCGGTGCACGCCCCCTGCGACGGCTGGCCGGGCGAATGGCAGGTGCCACCGGGCAGCACGGTCGGTTATGGCACGACGCTTTTGGACATCGACACCGAGCCTGTGGCCGACGCAATTTAAGGAGGAGTTTGCAATGGACATCGACTTGAACGCGGATCTCGGTGAAGGCTTCGGCCCCTGGCGCATGGGGGACGACGAAGCTTTGCTGAAGATCATTTCCTCGGCCAATATCGCCTGCGGCTTTCACGCGGGCGACCCGGTCATCATGGAGCGCACGGTGCGCCTGGCGGCCACCCGCGGCATCGATATCGACATCGGCGCGCATGTCGGCTTCGCCGATCTCATGGGTTTTGGGCGCCGGCAGATGCAGATCGACCCGACCGAGCTGGCCAGCCATGTGATCTACCAACTGGGTGCACTGGCCGGCATCACCCAGGCCTGCGGCCGGCGCATGACACACATGAGTTTCCATGGCGCGCTCGGCAACATGGCTGCAGCCGATCCGGCGCTGGCGATGGTGCTGGTCGAAGCCGTGGCCCGCTTCGATGCGGGACTGATCATCAGCTCGTCGGCCAGCGTGGCCATCGAACGCGCGGGCGACCACCACGGGCTGCGCGTGGCCAGCAGCTTCCTGGCAGACCGCGCCTGCGACGACAACGGCCTGCTGGTGCCACGCAAGCTGCCCGATTCGGTGATCCACAACAGCGAAAAAGTGCTTGAGCGGGTGACGCAACTGCTGGAAGAAGGTACGGTCACCAGCTACAGCGGACGCAAGATCCCCATGCGGGCCAGCTCTATCCTGCTGCATGGCGACACCCCTGGCTCGGTGGCCCTGGCCGAGGCCGTGCGGGCCAAGATCGAAGCCACTGGCGGGCGCATTGTGCCGATCTCGCGGCAGTCGCCATGAAGACCCGCACTCCACCCCATAGGGCACCAATGTGGCGTTTTTCTGCCTGGCCGTGCACTGTAGCGGAGCAACATAAGGGCAGCTTATCGCCTCACAGCCAATCCGTCTTGGCGCTATCGACACCGCGTCGATAAAGTCAGTCCATTCGTGGTCACGCCGCCTGCACGACGCAGGTATCCAGGCCTCGGCCCCCCACAAGAAAGAAACCCGACATGCCTTTTTCTGACTACAAAACTGCCCTCGTGACCGGAGCCTCCTCGGGCATCGGCGCGGCCACCGTCGAACGCCTTTGCGCCGAAGGCCTGCAGGTCCACGCCCTGGCGCGCAGCGCCGGCAAGCTGGCCGAACTCGCCGCGCGTACCGGCTGCATTCCCCACGCCATCAATGTCAGCGACCTGGCCAGCGTGACGCGCCTGGCCCAGGAAATCGAATTCGATGTGGTTGTCAACAATGCCGGCGTGGACCGGCCAGGCTCGATCCTGAAGGCCGACGCGGAAGGCATCGACCTGCTCATCGATGTGAACCTGCGTGCCGTGCTACACATCTGCCGACTGACCCTGCCTGGCATGGTGGCGCGCGACCGCGGCCACATCATCAACATCAGCTCCATTGCCGGGGCCTACAACTTCGGCGGTAACAGCACTTACCACGCAACCAAGGCCGCGGTCAGCATGTTGTCGCGCCAGTTGCGCATCGATGCTTTTGGCAAACGCGTGCGCGTCACCGAAATTTGCCCCGGCCGTGTGGCCACCGACATCTTTGCCCATGTGCACGGCGACAGCGCTGAGATCCACGAACGCTTTGTTGAAGGCTTCGAGCTACCGCAGGCCGAAGACATCGCCAACGCCATCGCCTTCGCCATTGCTGCACCGATTGCCGTCAACGTCGGCCACATGGAAATCACCCCGACGCTGCAGGTGCCTGGCGGGCTGTCGACGACACGCCCCGAACGCCCGCAAGTCTGAGGCCGCAGCTGCACCACCAGCCTGGTAGAAGCCACGCATGAAAAACTTCGATCTGATGGCCATATTGCTGAACGCTGAGTTCAGTGCCATGCTCCTCAAAGGCGTGCGGATGACTCTGCAAATCGCCGCGGGCTCCTGGCTTCTGGCGATGGCCTTGGCGGTGGTGCTGCTGGTCGTGCGCCTGATGCCCGTTCGCGTCACGGAGCGTGCCGTGGAGGCCTATGTGTCCTACCACCGCAACGTGCCCACGCTGGTGCAGCTGATGCTGTGGTACTTCGGCATCTCCAGCCTCTTGCCCGACGAACTGCAGAGCTGGCTGTCGGAACACAACGGCGAGGCTTTGTTCGCCATCGTCGCGCTCGGCCTGTGCCAGGCTGCTTACTTCAGCGAAGACCTGCGCTCCGGGCTTCGTTCCATACCCGACGGGCAGACCGAGGCCGCTCGCGCCCTGGGGCACAGCTATCTCAGCGCGATGCGCTACGTGATCCTGCCGCAAGCGGTGCGCAATGCAGTCCCGGCCCTGGTGAATCACAGCGTCTCTTTGTTCAAGAACAGCAGCCTGGCCATGGCCATCGGTGTGGCCGAGTTGACCCACGCAGTAAAGGAAATTGAAAGCCAGAGCTTTCGCACCTTTGAGGCCTACCTCGTCGCCACGGTGGTCTACCTGGGCTTCTCGCTGCTGATCATGGCCGCCGGCGCCTGGTTGTCCAAGCGCTACAGCATTGCCGGGGCGAGGTAAGCATGATTGATCTGTTCAACATCCTGCGCGACAACTGGCTGCTGCTGCTGGTCGGCCAGTATCCGAACGGCCCGATGGGCGGCATTGTCTGCACGCTGGTGCTGTCGGTACTGGGCATTGTGCTGGCCTTCCCGCTGAGCGTGCTACTTGCGCTGGCCCGGCTCTCGCCCTGGCGCGTGCTGCGCTGGCCCACCACCGGCCTGGTCTACGTGGTGCGCGGCGTGCCGCTGCTAATGGTCATTCTGTGGGTGTACTTCCTGGTGCCTCTGATGATCGGCCGCAACGTCTCTGGCTTCACCACCATGCTGTGTACGCTGGTGATTTATGAAGGTGCGTACTTGTCTGAAGTGGTACGCGCCGGCATCCAGGCCCTGCCCAAGGGCCAGCTGGAAGCCGCCCGGGCTCTGGGCAATAGCTACCTCGGCGCGATGTGGAGCGTGATCCTGCCGCAGGCGCTCTACAACATGCTGCCCAGCCTGCTGAGCCAGTTCGTGTCGGCGATCAAAGAGACCACGCTGGGTTATGTGATCAATGTGCAGGAACTGACATTCGCGGCCAACCAGATCAACAACCAGCTGCTGACCAAGCCCTTCCACGTGTTCTTCATCCTGGCGGTGACTTACTACGTGGTCTGCTACAGCCTCACCCAGTTGGCGCACTGGCTGGAGCGGCGCGTGGCGCGCAAGCGCCGGGGCCTGCTGGGCACCGCACCTGCCGCGTTGCAGCCCGCGGGCGCAGCGGTTGAATCCTGAACTTTCCGTCCAAAGAGACCACCATGATCTGTTTCAACGAAATCAACAAATGGTACGGCAGCTACCATGCTCTGATCGACATCAATGCCGAGGTCAAGAAGGGGGAGGTGGTGGTGGTGTGCGGCCCCTCGGGGTCGGGCAAGTCCACGCTGATCCGCACAGTCAACCGGCTGGAAGAAATCAAGTCGGGTCAGCTGCTTTTTGATGGCAGCGACATCCACGCGCCGATGAGCAGCCAGGCGTTGAACCGCCTGCGTAGCCGAATCGGCTTCGTCTTCCAGAGCTTCAATCTGTTCCCGCATCTATCGGTGCTGGAGAACATCATGATGTCGCCTATGCGGGTGCGCGGCGTGGGCCGCAGCGACGCCAAGGCCAAGGCGCAGCAACTGCTGGACCGTGTGGGCTTGTCGAGCAAGGCCGGCGCCTACCCTGCGCAGCTGTCGGGCGGCCAGCAGCAGCGTGTGGCGATCGCACGGGCCTTGGCCATGGAGCCTCCGGCAATGCTGTTCGATGAGCCTACCAGCGCTCTCGACCCGGAAATGGTGGGTGAGGTGCTGTCGGTGATGCGTAGCCTGGCCAACGACGGCATGACCATGATGTGCGTGACCCACGAGATGAACTTCGCCCGCGAAGTGGCCGATCAGATCTGGTTCATGGATGCCGGCCGCATTCTGGAGACTGCAACGCCGAAGGAGTTTTTCAGCAACCCACAGCACCCGCGTGCCAAGCGTTTTCTGTCCGACCTGCGGGCGCACTAGCCACCGCAGCTTCCAAGTTTCCTCCACGTTTTTTCTATTCCAGGAGTTCACCATGTTCCATACCTATCGTCTCTCCCGCATGACGGCGGTCGCCGCTCTGCTTGCTCTCAGCTTTGCCGCCCAGGCCGACCAGTGGCAGGACATGGTCCAGCGCAAGGAGCTCAAGTGCGGCACCTTCGCCGATGTGCCTCCTTTTGCTGCCCCCGATCCCAAGACCCGCGAGATGGTGGGCTTCGATGTCGATATGTGCAATGCCATCGCCAAGCAGTTGGGTCTCACGGCCAAGATCACGCCCTTGTCGGTTGAGGCCCGCGTGCCCGAGGTCAAGATGGGCCGGGTCGACCTGACCGTGGCCAACCTGGCTTACACCAAGAGCCGCGGTGAGCAGATCCAGTTCAGCGACCCCTACTACATCGCCAAGGAAATGCTGGCGGTGAAGGCGTCCGACCCGGGTACCACCAAGGCTGACTTCAAGGGCAAGCGGCTGAGCTCCACCAAGGGTTCGACCTCGGAGCTGTCGATCAAGATGAACGGCTCCGACCCCGTCACCTTCCAGGACACTGGCTCCGCCTACATGGCCGTGCAGCAGAACAAGTCGGTGGGCGTTGTCGCCAACACCATGACCATCACCAAGCTGGTCAACCAGTCCAAGACCACCGGCGTCGAGCTGAAGATGATCAAGGACCCGATGGTGTTCCAGCCCATCGGCGTCGGCATGAAGAAGGACGAACCCGTGCTGCTGGCCAAGGTCAATGCTGCGCTGCTGGCCATGGACAAGGCCGGCGAGATCGACCAGATCTGGGCCAAGTGGATCGGCCCGAACACCGAGTTCAAGCTG
Source organism: Rhodoferax sp. GW821-FHT02C08 (assembly GCF_059421805.1). NCBI lineage: Bacteria > Pseudomonadati > Pseudomonadota > Betaproteobacteria > Burkholderiales > Comamonadaceae > Rhodoferax > Rhodoferax sp. GW821-FHT02C08. The sequence continues at coordinate 98,095 of NZ_JBWKVR010000019.1, read as the reverse complement.
GTGCGTGAAGAAAAAGTGACGCCGCTGGCCGACCTGAAATTTGAACTATTGCCTTGAGTGAAAGTCTGTCGCCACCCATGGCGCATCCTGGCGAACCAAGGCAGCTACACCCGGAAATACCATCTAACCGAATGGAAAAAGATGGGGGCGGCAAAGCATAGGGCATCCACCCGGTCCAGCAGGCCGCTGGCGCCGGTGATGGACTGGCCCTCGCTGCCCCAGTTGGTGATGCCGCGGTCGCGCTTCAACGCCTTCATCACCAGGTGGCCCAGCGAGCCGGCCACGCAGGCAATCAGCGCCATGGCCAGGGCCTGGCCGGGTTTGAACGGGGTGATGCCGGCCAGCAGCCCACCCAGCAGGCCGCCTGCGGCCACGCCTATGCCCCAGCTGGTCCAGTTGAAGCTTTGGCTGATGTGGGGCGCGCGTGGCGCGCGCTTGAGCTTGCGGGTGGCCAGGTGCTGTACCAGCATGCAGGTCTGCACCACCAGCACCAGGAAGAACACCATGAAGGCACCCTTGTCCTGGTAGCCCGGGAAGTCCAGCCGCACCAGCGCCGGCACGTGGCTGGTGCCGTAGACGCAGACCATGATGCCCCACTGCATCTTGGCATTGCGTTCCAGAAAACGGTGCGGGTCGTCGGCCAGGGCTCCCACGATGGGCAGGGCCAGAAAGACGTAGACCGGCACGAACACCGTGAACAGGTCGAAGTGCTTGCCGCCCACCAGCCAGAACTGCACCGGCAACACCACAAAGAAGGCCAGGATCAGACTGCGGTGGTCGCCCCGGTGGGTGGGCGACAGGGTGATGAATTCGCGCAGCGCGAAGAAGGCCACCAGGGCGAACAGCGTAATCGCCACCCAGCCGCCCACGGCCCAGCACAGCCAGAACACACCGGCCATGAACCAGGTGTTCTTCAGCACCCGGCGCAAATTGTCCAGCTCGGCTCCGAAGGCCGCACCAAACGCGTTGTCGTCGCGCTCGCGCAGCGACAACAGCAGCAGCGCGCCGCTGGCCAGCAAGAGCACGCCAAACACCAGGACGAACATCGCCCCCACCTGTTGCGTACCGCTGAGGCTGCGCAGGAACTGGTTCATATCTCTCTCAGCGCGATGACGTTGGCGCGTGCCCGGTCCAGAAAGGCGTGGCGGTCTTCATCGGGCGCCAGCTGCATCGGCGTGCCGAAGGTGACCGAGCACAGCACCGGCACCGGAATCACCTCGCCCTTGGGCATGACACGCTGCACGTTGTGTATCCAGGTCGGCACCAGCACCACCTGCGGGAATTTCTGCGCCAGCTTGTACAGCCCGGCCTTGAAGGCCTGGGGCTCGGGGGCATGGCCGCGTGTGCCCTCGGGGAATAGGATGATGGAGTCGCCGCTCTCCAGTGCCTCGACCAAGGGCTCCAGCGGATCTTGCTCCACACCGCTGGCATCCTTGGTGCGGCTGCGGTCTACGTAAACGGCATTGAATACGGCCGTGGTCAGCCACAGCTTGAAGCGCGAGGCGGTCCAATAGTCCTTGGCGGCAATGGGGCGGGTGATGCTGCGCAGCTCGGAGGGCAGGGCGGCCCAGATCAGCACCAGGTCGGCATGGCTTTGGTGGTTGGCAAAATAAATGCGCTGCTCAGCCTTGGGCGGGCAGCCGTACCAGCGGGCTTGGGCGCCTGTCAGCACCCGCACCAGGCCTAGTAAAACAAACCCCATGATCTTTGCAAGCATGGCGGCGATCATAAACGCCGGGCTATTCCGCTTATTTTTTACTGAACGAAAATGGCCTCTGGCGCATATTTTGTCTGCGCAGGGCGCTATCAATTTTGATTTTCGAGGAGAAGTCTTTACGCAGTCCCAGGGAAATCCCTAGTGTTCATTTTTCATTAATTAATGAAAAATTAATGAATCAGCGGGGCGCGGTGCCCGGTTGAGCCAACCCTTTGCCGTACCAATCCGCCTAAAGTCGGGGGCGGCAAATCCAGGAGACATAGATGTTGAAGCTTTCCAAATTGGCGCTCGCCATGGTTGCAGTGGTGTCCGCAGGTGCTATCCAGGCCGGCGAGGTCGAAGTACTGCACTACTGGACCTCCGGTGGCGAAGCCAAGTCGGTGGCTGAGCTGAAGAAGATCATGCAGGCCAAGGGCCATGTGTGGAAGGACTTCGCTGTGGCTGGCGGCGGTGGCGACAATGCCGCCACCGTGCTGAAGAGCCGCGTGGTCTCGGGCAACCCCCCTGCCGCAGCCCAGATCAAGGGCCCAGCGATCCAGGAATGGGCTGCCGAAGGTGTATTGGCCAACCTGGACGCTACCGCCAAGGCCGAAAAATGGGACAGCCTGCTGCCCAAGGCCGTGGCCGATGGCATGAAGTACAAGGGCAATTACGTTGCAGCTCCGGTCAACGTGCACCGCGTGAACTGGGTCTGGGCCAACCCCGAAGTGCTGAAGAAGGCTGGCGTCACCGGCATGCCCAAGACCTACGCTGAATTCTTCGCTGCCGCCGACAAGATCAAGGCTGCCGGCTTCATCGCCGTGGCCCACGGTGGCCAAAACTGGCAAGACTTCACCACCTTTGAAACCGTGGTGCTGGGTGTGGGCGGTGCCAAGTTCTACAGCGACGCACTGGTCAAGCTGGACAACAAGGCGTTGACCAGCGACACCATGAAGAAGTCGCTGGAAACCTTCCGCAAGATCAAGGGCTACACCGACGCTGCCTCCGCAGGCCGCGACTGGAACCTGACCACCGCCCTGGTGATGCAAGGCAAGGCCGGCTTCCAGTTCATGGGTGACTGGGCCAAGGGCGAGTTCCTGGCTGCTGGCAAGGTGCCCGGCAAGGACTTCCTGTGCGCAGCTGCTCCTGGCACCGCAACTTCCTACACCTACAACGTGGACTCGTTTGCCATGTTCAAGCTGAAGGACAAGGATGCGCAAAAGGCCCAGGGCGACCTGGCTGCCGCCATCATGGGCACTGAGTTCCAGGAAATCTTCAACCTGAACAAGGGTTCCATCCCGGTTCGTCTGAACATGAAGATGGACAAGTTTGACGACTGCGCCAAGCTGTCCGCCAAGGACTTCGTGGACACCGCCAAGACTGGCAGCCTGGTGCCTTCGATTGCCCACGGCATGGCCGTCAGCCCTGCAGCTGAAGGCGCCATCAAGGACGCGGTCAGCCAGTTCTGGAACGATGACAAGATCAGCATCGACGCTGCTGTGAAGAACATCGCTTCCGCCGCAGCCACCAAGTAACACCCCCAGGCTTGCCCGCTGCGCGTGGCCGCCACCCCCCTTGCAGGGGGCGAACCCTAGGGCCCGGCAAAGCCGGTTCCCTGGGTTCCCTGGAATAGGTCCGGCACATCCTTGGGCATTCTTCCCCCATCCGCCACGGCGGAGTGGGGCCTTATTTTTTGAGAGCCACTCCCATGAAACCGAATTTTGAGCAGGCCTTGCCCAAGCTGGTGATTGCGCCCGGCTTCGTGCTGGGCTTTGCCTTCATCTACGGGCTGATGATCTGGAACGGGGTTTTGTCCCTGACCGCATCGCGCATGCTGCCCAACTACGACGAGTTTGTCGGCCTGGCCCAATACGCCAAATTGTGGGAGATGGACCGCTGGTGGCTGGCGCTGAAGAATCTGGGCATCTTCAGCGTGTTGTACGTGGGCGGCGCGATGCTGATCGGCATGGCGCTAGCCATCGTGCTGGACCAGAAGGTCCGCGCCGAAGGCCTGCTGCGCACCATCTATCTGTACCCCATGGCGCTGTCCTTCATCGTCACCGGTACCGCCTGGAAGTGGATGCTGAACCCCAGCCTCGGCCTGGAAAAACTGATGCATGACATCGGCTGGACCAGCTTCAGCTTCGACTGGCTGGTGCAGAGCGACACCGCCATCTACTGCGTGGTGATTGCCGGTATCTGGCAGTCCGCCGGCTTTGCCATGGCCTTGTTCCTGGCCGGCCTGCGCGGCATCGACGACAGCATCATCAAGGCCGCGCAGATCGACGGCGCCAGTTTGCCGCGCATCTACTGGCGCATTATTTTGCCCATTCTGCGCCCGGTGGTGTTCTCCACCATCATGGTCTTATCGCACCTGTCGATCAAGAGCTTCGACCTGGTGATGGCCTTGACCGGCGGCGGCCCCGGCTATGCGACCGACGTGCCCGCCACCTTCATGTATGTGATGAGCTTTACCCGCGGCCAGATCGGCCTGGGTGCGGCCAGCGCCACCATGATGCTGGCTACTGTGGCCGCGATCGTGGTGCCCTATTTGTACAGTGAACTGCGGAGCAAGCCCCATGATCGCTAAGAACCTGTCCCGTGTATTGATTTATGGCGTGCTGCTGCTGGCAGCCTTCTTCTTCCTGGCACCCATGTATGTGATGCTGGCCACCTCGTTCAAGGACGCTGAGGAAATCCGCAGCGGCAACCTGCTGAGCCTGCCGCACGCGCTGAACTTCGAGGCCTGGCAACTGGCCTGGTCCACCGCCTGTACCGGCACCGACTGCCGTGGCCTGCAGCCCTTCTTCTGGAACTCGGTGCTGATCGTGTTCCCGGCGGTGATCATCTCCACGCTGTGGGGCGCCATCAACGGCTATGTGCTGAGCCTGTGGAAGTTCAAGGGCAGCGAGCTGCTGTTTGGCTTCATGCTGTTTGGCGTGTTCATGCCGTTCCAGGTGGTGCTGCTGCCGATGAGCCAGATCCTGGGTTGGCTGGGTATCTCCAGCTCGGTCTACGGTCTGATCCTGGTGCACTGCCTGGCCGGTCTGGCCGGTACCACGCTGTTCTTCCGCAACTACTACGCGTCCATTCCGAAAGAGCTGGTGAACGCTGCGCGGATTGACGGTGCCGGTTTCTGGCGCATTTTCTTCCGCATCATCGTGCCGCTGTCCACGCCCATCGTGATGGTCACGCTGATCTGGCAGTTCACGAATATCTGGAACGACTTTCTGTTCGGCGTGGCCTTCAGCGGCGCCGACAGCAAGCCCATCACCGTGGGCCTGAACAATATGGTCAACACCACCAGCAGCGTGAAAAACTACAACGTGGACATGGCGGCTGCCGTGATCGCGGGCCTGCCCACCATTCTGATCTACGTGTTGGCAGGCAAATTCTTCGTTAAAGGACTCACAGCCGGTGCTGTGAAGGGTTGATCCTAGAAAAAGCAGTTGACCGCTTGCGTATTTCAAAGAGCGACTTATGTGTCTTACCCCTTTCCAGCGCCTAGTCCAGCTGTCGTTGCGTTGCGACGCTACACACCCGATGGCACTACTGGAGCCGCACCTGAGTGCGTTGCTCCGCCTGGCGGGCATGAGCCCGCTGCGTTGTCTCGCCTTCTCAGTCACGTCCCCAGCAGCACCCTCGGGCGTGTCCAACTACTTTCTCTAGGATAAAAGTTATGGCATCCGCACTCCACATCCAAGGCATACGTAAAACTTTCGGCAACGGCGACAAGATGGTCGAGGTGCTCAAGCGCATCGACATCGACGTCGCGCCGGGTGAATTCCTGATCCTGGTCGGCCCGTCCGGCTGCGGCAAGTCCACCCTGCTGAACATCATCGCCGGCCTCGAAGAGCCGACCGAAGGCGCCATCCGCATTGGCGACCGCAATGTGGTCGGCGTGCCGCCGGCCCAGCGCGACATCGCCATGGTGTTCCAGAGCTATGCGCTGTACCCCACCATGAGCGTGGCCGAGAACATCGGCTTCGCGCTGGAAATGCGCAAGGTGCCCAAGGCCGAGCGTGAAAAGCGCATCAACGAAGTGGCCGCCATGCTGCAGATCACCCACCTGCTGGACCGCCGCCCCGCGCAGCTGTCCGGTGGCCAGCGCCAGCGCGTGGCCATGGGCCGGGCCCTGGCACGCCAGCCGCAGTTGTTCCTGTTCGACGAGCCTTTGTCCAACCTGGACGCGAAGCTGCGCGTTGAAATGCGGGCCGAAATCAAGCGCCTGCACCAGGTGTCGGGCATCACCAGCGTCTACGTGACCCACGACCAGATCGAGGCCATGACCCTGGGCAGCCGCATCGCGGTGATGAAGGACGGCGTGCTGCAGCAACTGGGCACCCCAGACGACATCTACAGCCGCCCAGCCAATACCTATGTGGCCGGCTTCATCGGCTCGCCGACTATGAATTTGATAGCTGGCAGCGCAGGCAATGCGGGCGCTGGCGGCCAATTTTCCTTCAAGGGCGGCAGCCTGCCCCTGGCCTGCCCGGCGGTGGGCAAGGACGCGTTGCTGGGCCTGCGCCCCGAACACATCGAGCTGGTGGACAACGCCGCCTGGCGCGGTGAGGTCAGCGTGGTGGAACCCACCGGCGCCGACACCTATGTGGTGGTGAAGACCGAGGCCGGCAACGTCACCGTGCGCACCTCGCCGCAGGCGCGCTTCCAGCCGGGCGAGCAGGTCGGCCTGCAGGTCTCGGCCGCCCAGGTCAGCTGGTTCGACGAGAAGACCGGCGTGCGCCTGTAAGCACTGCGCTTCTTTTTTGCGCATCTTCGCGGCCACCGCCGGTGGCCTGCGTACGCCCCTTGGGGCAGACCCTTCGTCAGACGGACTTGCTATGAAATTGCGTAACCAGGTACTTTCTATCGGTTTGGCGGGCGCGGTGTGGGTTTGCTCAGCGCCGCTGCACCACCCGCCTGCACTATCGATTCAATAGCTGCTGGCGCAGCTACCATCTGCGCTAGAGCCTGATTTGGCTTAAACGGTTTTCAGGGAAAACGCCTCCTCCAAAATACAAGAATCTGGAGGCTCTGCCAGTCGGTTCGCCCGCAGGCAGCGAGACAGGAGACAAGCGATGGGGCAACGAGACTGGCAACAAGACTATGCCGACCCGGCCATGGACGGTGCGGCGCCCGCCTGGGACTGCGGCGCCGCTTTGGATGCCTGGCGCATGCCGGAGCAGCGCTCGGTCACCAGCACCCTGGTGCGCTTGTGCATGGACGGAGCCGAGCAACACGGCATCGGTCCGCAGGAGTTCCAGCGCCTGACCGGCATCGCCGCCTGGGAGCTGGAGTCGCCCCAGGCCCGCATCTGCGCCGCCAAACACCTGGCAGTGATGCGCCTGGTGCAGCACATGCCCATGCCCAGCGACTACTGGCAGTTCGACATCCAGGCCTGCCTGCAGCCCTTTCCCACGCTGTACGCGGTGGTGGCGAATGCGCCGAATCTGGCGGCCGGGCTGGGGGCTTACTTTCACCACCGCAGCCTGATCGGCAATGTGGACTTGATCCGCTGCCTGCGCCAGGGCACGCAGTTTGAGTTCGACTACCAGCTGGACGACCAGGGCAGCAACGCCTTCAGCGCCTTTGGCAACTTCTTCCTGCTGCACGGCATCGTGCGCCACTATGACCCGGAGGGCGGCCGTGCCTGCGTGCTGGAGCTGACCGGCGAGGCCTTCGCACCGGCCGCCCAGTTGCGTGCAGCGATGGGCTGCGAGGTGCGTTTCGGCCAGGCGCGCAACCGCCTGCAGTTGCAGGCCCCGGCCTGCGACCAGCCCTATGCGCAGCACAACCCGAACCTGTACGCCTTCTTCCTGGGCCAGGCGCGGGCCGAGCAGGCCCGGCTGGAGCCGGCGCAGACCTTTGCCCTGGGCCTGCAGCGCTTTCTGGCGCAGGCGATTGCGGCGGGTGACGCCATCGGCAGTGGCAGCCAGCTGCTGGCCCAGGCCTGTGCGCATTTCAATACTTCACGCTGGGGGCTAAACCGGCGGCTGCAGCTGGAGGCCACGCATTTCCAGGAGGTGCTGGGCAGCGTGCGTGCGGCCCAGGCCCGGCGCATGCTGCTGCAGGCGCAGAGCCCGATCTCCGAGATCAGCGACCTACTGGGTTTCTCGTCGCTGAGTGCGTTCTCGCGGTTTTTCTCGGGCGCGTTTGGCGTGTCGCCATCGCAGTTTCGCAAGCAGGCGGCGGATGCCACCGTCCATTAGCTTCATCTTGTTTCACTTTTCTTTGCAATCCTGCACCTCTGGGTAAAGTGCTGCTCCCGCAGGTCAATCCTGCGGTGTCTCCCCTGGCTACAGTGCCGCTGACCCGCCCGTGCCGGGCGCGGATCACACACCATCAGGAGACAAAACCGTGCACCTCAAACGCCCCCTCGTCATCGCCCTTGTTACCGCCGGACTACTCTACGGCTGCGGCGGCGACGATGCCCCCACCGTAGACCAACAAGCCGCTGCGCTGCTGGCCAAGATGACGCTGGACGAAAAAATCCAGCTGGTCCACGGCGAGGGTTATGGCGTGCCGGACGCTCTCGGCGGCGCAGGCGTGGTGAAAGGTATTCCCCGCCTGGGCATACCCAATCTGACCAATGCCGACTCGGCCGGCGGGGTCAACGTGGTGGGCTCGAACGCTACGCCGTATCCGGCCCCCATCGCCCTGGCCGCCAGCTGGGACCCAACGCTGGCCCACAGCTACGGCAGCGCCATCGCCACCGAACTGCGGGCCCTGGGCTTTGCCGAAGGCCTGGGCGGCGGTGTGAATTTGGCACGTGAGCCGCGCAATGGCCGCACATTTGAGTACATGGGCGAAGACCCGGTACTGGCGGGCAACATGATTACGCAGCGCACGTTGGGCACGCAGTCGCAAAAAGTGATTGCCACCATCAAGCACTTCGCAGGCAACGAGCAGGAAACCAACCGTTTCACTTCCAATTCGGTGATTGACGAACGCACCTTGCGCGAGCTGTACCTGCTGCCCTTCGAGATGGGTGTCAAAGATGGCGCGCCCGGTAACGTGATGTGCGCATACAACTTGCTCAACGGCGTCAAAGCCTGCGAAAGCGCGTATCTGCTGACGGATGTGCTCAAGACCGAGTGGGGCTTCAAAGGCATCGTCCAGTCCGACTGGTTCTTTGCGGTGACCGATACCGTGCGTGCCGCCAACGCCGGGCTGGACGAAGAAGAAGCTGGCAGTGCCGACGATTACACCCCTACCTCCTTTGGCAGTTTCGCTTTGCCTGCCACGAGCTTCAACCAGAAGCTCAAGGCCGCCGTCCAAGCCGGTACCGTGCCGCTGGCCCGCCTGGACGATATGGTTCTGCGCAAGCTGCGCACCCTGTACGCCAGCGGTGTAATGGCATCGCCCCCCAAGGCCGGTGGTACCGTTGACCAGGCCGCAGGCAATGCCGTGGCCCAGAAGGTCGCCGAACAGTCCATGGTGCTGCTGAAGAACGCAGTGGCCAGCGGCGACACGGCCAATGTGCTGCCGCTGAGTACCACGGCGGCGCAAACCATTGTGGTCATTGGCGGCCATGCGGATGCGGGCGTGATCTCGGGCGGCGGCTCCGGCGCGGTGCCCGCCCGCGATGGCAATGCCGTCACTTGCCTGGTGCCCAACACCAGCACGTTCGGCTCGTGTGCCGTCTGGTACAAGTCCGCACCGCTGGCCGCCATCCGGGCCATGGCTCCCAACGCCACAGTCACCTACCTGGACGGCAGCGACCCCGCCGCTGCGGCTAGCGCAGCCGCAGCGGCTGACGTGGCCATCGTTTTTGCTACCCAGTGGCAAACCGAAGGCGTGGACCTACCGAACCTGAGCCTGCCCAACAACGCTGCTGACCCGGCCAACCAGGCCTATGACCAGAACGCCCTGATCACTGCCGTGGCCGCCGCCGCCAAGCGCAGCGTGGTGGTGCTGGAAACCGGCACCGCCGTCACCATGCCCTGGCTGGCGAATGTGAACGCGGTGGTCGAGGCCTGGTACCCCGGCGTGCAGGGCGGCCCGGCGATTGCCAACGTGTTGTTCGGCGCCGTCAACCCCTCGGGCAAGCTGCCGCTGACCTTCCCGCAAAGCGAAAGCGACCTGCTGCAGGCATCCATTTCGGCGACCGACCTGACGGTGAACTACAGCGAAGGCCTGAAGATGGGTTACCGCTGGTACGACGCGCAGAACATCACGCCGCTGTTCCCCTTCGGCCATGGCCTGTCGTACACCAGCTTTAGCTACAGCGGCATCAGCACCCGCTCCAACAGCGACGGCTCGGTGACGGTAGGCTTCACGCTGAAGAACACCGGCGCGCGTGCCGGCGCCGAGGTGGCCCAGGTATACGCCGGCCTGCCGGCAGCGGTCGGCGAGCCGCCCAAACGCCTGGTGGCCTGGGAAAAGGTGCAACTGGCAGCCGGCGAGAGCAAGGCCGTCAGCATTACCTTCAAGCCCGAGCGCCTGAGCATCTGGAGCGCCACCACCCACCGCTGGCAAATCCCTAGCGGCAGCTACAACTTCCTGGTGGGCGGCTCCTCGCGCGACACGCCGCAGTCCACGGTGCTGGTGCGCAGCTAGGTGGCTTGCGGGGGAAGGCCCATGGTCCGGCCCACATGGCGGGGCCGGGGCAGCTGGCGGTGCGCGACGTACAGGGCCTGCACACGCGCCAGCACCTCGGCGCTGAAGGGGGCGGACCTGGGGCCCCGGGTGTCCACATGCAGCAGCATTTGCTCGCTCACGGCCACCGGCTCGCTCAGGTCCGGTCGGTACATGCTGAAATAGATGTGCAGGCGCTTGCTGTCATGCGCCAGCAGCTGCATGTCCACCTGCAGCTCGCTGCCCAGCTTGACCTCGTGCAGGTAGTTGATGTGGCACTCCAGCGTGTAGATGCTGCTGTGCAGGCGCTCCCGGCCGGCGGCATCCAGCCCCAGTTGGCCCATCAGCGCATCGCTGGCATAGCTGAAGACCAGCAGGTAAAAGGCGTCGCGCAAATGGTCGTTGTAGTCCACCCATTCAGGCTGGACCGTCTGTGTGAGCAGGGGCAGGGGGGCGGCTGCAAGACTGTCCATCTCACTCCCCGCTGCGCAGGCCGTGGCGTGACTTGGCGGCGGCCACCGCGTCCAGCACGCTGAGGATGCAGTCGTCCCGGTAGCGTTCCAGTTGCTTGATGGAGTGCTCGCCCAGCTGTTGCGTCGTGCCTTCGACCACGCTGTCGATCAAGGCATCTGTCAACGGAGGCGCCACCAGCTTGGTCCATGGCAGTTGCAGCGCCGGGCCGAACTGGGCCATGAAGTGCCGCATGCCGGCATCGCCACCGGCCAGGGTATAGGTGAGAAAGCTGCCCATGAAGGACCAGCGGATTCCCGCACCGAAGCGGATGGCGTCGTCTATTTCGCCAGTGCTGGCCACACCTTCGTTGACCAGATGCAAGGCCTCGCGCCACAGGGCTTCCAGCAGCCGGTCAGCAATAAAGCCGGGCACTTCCTTGCGCACATGCAGAGGACGCATGCCTAGCGTGCTATAGATTTTGATAGCAGCGGCGATGGTTTCCGGTGCCGTGCGCTGGCCGCCCACCACCTCCACCAGGGGCAGTAGATAAACCGGGTTGAACGGGTGGCCTACCACGCAGCGTTCCGGGTGCAGGGCATCGGCATAGAAGTCGGACGGCAGCAGGCCCGAGGTGGAGGAGCTGATGATGGCGTCCGGCCTGGCTGCGGCGCTGATTTGCGCATGCAAATGGCGCTTCAGGTCTTCGCGCTCGGGGGCGCTTTCCTGGATGAAGTCGGCGTCTTTCACGCAGTCTGCGATGGTGTCCACAAAGCGCAACCGCAGGGGCGATGCACCCGGGGCCAGGCCGGCGCGCTCCAATGCAGGCCAGGCATTGGCAATATTGCTGCGCAGCTGCTGTTCTGCGCCGGGGGCCGGGTCCCAGGCAGTGACGTCCAGGCCGTGGGCCAGGGCGCGAGCGACCCAGCCGCTGCCGATAACGCCTACGCCCAGTGCGGCAAAGGTCTTGATGGAGGTGATGACGGTCATGCGGTGACTTTCCAAGGGTTGCGGGGGCGGCAAGGTGGTTCAGCCGCGCTTTTTGAGGCCCAGTTTCTTGCGGCCTTCTTCGGGTGTCAGAGGGCGTGCGCCCAGTTTCTGGATGATGTCTATTGCGCGCTCTACCAGGCTGCCATTGCTGGCGTAGACGCCCTTGTCCAGCCAGAGGTTGTCTTCCAGGCCCACGCGCACATTGCCGCCCAGCAGCATGGCTTGGGCCACCATGGGCATTTGCATCCGGCCTATGCCAAAGCCTGCCCATATCGCCCCGGGGGGGAGGTTGTCCACCATGGCTTTCATGGTGGTAGTGTCGGCCGGGGCACCCCAGGGAATGCCCAGGCAGAGCTGAAACAAGGGCTGTTCGTCCAGCAGGCCTTCCTTCAGCAGCTGCTTGGCAAACCAGAGATGCCCGGTATCAAACACCTCCAGCTCTGGCTTCACGCCCAGCTCCTGGATGCGCTTGGCGCCAGCGCGCAGCTGGGCTGGCGTGGACACGTAGATGTAGTCTCCATCGCCAAAATTCAGGGTTCCGCAGTCCAGTGTGCAAATCTCGGGCAGCAGCTCCTCCACATGGATCAGCCGCGCCAGGCCGCCGACTAGGTCCGTGCCCTTGCCGAAGTGCATGGGGTCTTCACCCGCGCCAATTTCCAGGTCACCACCCATGCCTGCGGTCAGGTTCAGCACCATGTCCACGCCTGAAGAGCGGATGCGGTCCACAAGTTCGCGGTACAGGTTTGGATTGCGGCTGCCCTTGCCGGTCTCGGGGTCGCGCACATGGCAGTGCACGACCGTGGCTCCTGCCTTGGCCGCCTCTACTGCGGCATCGGCAATCTGCCGGGGGGTCACGGGCACGGCCGGATGGCGGCCTACAGTGTCGCCTGCGCCTGTGACGGCGCAGGTGACGATGATTTCATGGTTCACGGAATACTCTCCATTGGCAGCTGGCCGGAGCCGGCCCTGGCTGCCGTGTTGATATGGGGGATGGTCGGCGGGCTTGCCGACGGGGAAGTTCAGCTGTGGCTTAAAGGCCCAGATAGGTTTTGACAGCGGGCAGGCCGTCTTTGCCATCCACGGTTTTGACGCCGATCAGCCATTTATCTAGCACCTGCGGGTTCTTTTTGAGGTAGTCCTTGGCGGCGGTCGACGGGTTGACCTTGGCCATGATGGGGATCATCAAGCGGCTTTCCATATCGGTACTGAACTGGAGATTGGAGACCAGCTTGCCCGCATTGGGGCAGCGGTCCAGATAGTCTGTGGCCACCAGAGTGTAGACCTTGGCCTCACCAAAGTTGGCGCCGAATACCGCATCGCCACCGCTGAGGTAGCTGATCTTGAACTCGATATTCATGGGGTGCGGTTCCCAGCCCACAAAGACGATTTTCTTCTTTTGCCGGACCGCGCGGGTCACCTCGGACATCATGCCGGCCTCGCTGGACTGCACCAGCTTAAACCCACCCAGGCCAAATTCGTTCTTGTCAATCATGGCCTGGATGTGCGCATTCGCACTGCTGCCGGCTTCTATGCCGTAGATCTTGCCGTCGAGCTCTTTCTGGAACTTGGCAATGTCGGCAAAGTCCTTCAGCCCCTCATCGGCGGCATAGGCAGGCACAGCCAGGGTGGCCTTGGCGCCGACCAGATTCGGTGGGTCCAGCACTAGCAGGCTTTTGGACTGCACCAATGGCTCCACCATCTGGGTCTGGATGGGGCTCCAGTAGCCCAGGGAAATATCGATCTGCTTGCTTTTCAGGCCGGCGAAAGAAATCGGCACCGATGCCATTGTCTTGCTGGGCTTGTAGCCCAGGCCTTCAAATACCGTGCTGGCCAGGGCGGTGGTGGCGGTGATGTCGCTCCAGCCTATATCGACAAAGCGTACGTTGCGGCAGCTTTCCGGCTCATCCGCCAAGGCTGGCAGGGTGAGCAGAGCTGTGAACAGGAAACAGGCATACCGGGTAAGCGTTTTCATAATTGCTCCGTAGAAATAACAAGGGTTTGGCAGGAACTGGGTGGTAAAGCCCCAACGGGGGGAACGCGTTTCTTCAATGTCGACCGCGTTGGCCTAAAGGTAAGGGGGGCAGCGCCTTTGGCATCGCTCCATAGCGACCCTTCGTAGCCCTGGTGCGACCCGTATGCGCAATCGTCAACAAGGCATCCTCTCATTTCCCCTCCAGCGTCGCACCAAGGCTACGAAAGGTCGCTATCGGGCGAACAAGCCGCGGCCAGGCAACGTACCTTGCAGTCCTCAACCTGGAAGGAGTAGCGAAATGCAAGCAGTAGCCACCGTGGCCGATTGGCGGACCTATCCCGTGACGCATGCCGTGGCGGACGTAACCGTGGAGGGAGATGCAGCGCGGGTGCGGTGGACGGACGGGCGCTCCAGCGCATTCCACTTTGTCTGGCTGCGCGACAACTGTCCCTGTGCGCATTGCGTTTATCCGGTGACACGCGAGCAGGTTTTCGAGGTGCCGGATATGCCCGAAGACTTGCTTCCTCGCCAGGTGTCGCTAGATGCCCAGGGTGGGCTGCAGATTGCGTGGGAGGATGGCCATGCCAGTGCCTTCCATGTCGGCTGGCTGCGTGCACATGCCTACGATGCCGAATCGCGCGCCGAGCGGCGTCGGGCCGTGGCTTCCCGGCAGCTCTGGGGTGCGGAGCGCAACCAGTCTTTGCCATGCTTCGATTTCCAGGAGATCATGCAGGACGACAGCGCGCTACACGCATGGTTGCTGGCCGTGCGTGATGTGGGCCTGTGTTTGTTGCGCGGCTGCCCGACCGAGCTGGGCACGGTAGGCCGTGCCGCAAAACGTATCTCTTTTATCCGGGAAAGCAATTTCGGCTTGTTGTTCGATGTGGCGTCCAAGCCCAAGCCGGACAGCAATGCCTACACCTCCTTCAATCTGCCGCCGCACACCGATTTGCCGACACGCGAGCTGCAGCCGGGTTTGCAGTTTCTGCACTGCCTGGTGAATGGGGCGGTGGGCGGCGACAGTCTGTTTGTCGATGGCTTTGCGGTCGCCAGCGCATTGCGGGAGCACCATGCGGACGATTTCGCGGTGCTGAGCGGTACGCCGGTGGAGTTTCGCAACAAGGAGCCGCATACCGACTACCGCTGCACCGCGCCCATCATCCAGCTGGACCCGTTTGGCACGATTGTGGAAGTCCGGTGTGCCAATTTTCTGCGCGCCCCGTTCGATGTGCCTGCCGAGCAGATGCCCGTGCTGTACCGGGCTTACCGCCGTTTCACCCAGCTGGCGCGGGAGCCACGGTTCTGCGTCAGCCGGCGCCTGCAGCCTGGCGATATGTGGGTGTTTGACAATCGGCGTGTGCTGCATGCCCGCACCGCATTCGACCCGGCAAGCGGTGCGCGCCATTTGCAGGGCTGCTATGTGGACCGGGACGAGTTGCTGTCGCGTATCCGCATACTGGAGCGTGCCCAGCAACGGGCGTCCTGAGTTTCTGGATACACCATGTCCGCATATTTGCTAGCCCCTGGTTTGGCCGAATTCGTGGCGCGTACCGAGGCCTTGACTTCCGATGCCGACGACCTGGCTGCACAGCGCGCGGCCTACCAACGCATGTGCGAGGTATTCACGCCGCCGCGTCCTGCCGGTGTTATTGCCACGGACCAGATACTGGCCGCGGCAGGGCACGCCGTGGCGGTCCGTCGTTATGTTCCAGAGGGAGCCGCACCTGATTCGGGTTGGCCCTGCGTGCTGTACTTTCATGGGGGCGGCTGGGTATTGGGCGGACTGGATTCTCATGAGTTCCTGACAGCTGCGTTGGCCGCCAGCCTGCAAGCCATGGTGATTGCCGTGGACTACCGACTGGCGCCGGAGCACCCTTTTCCTGCGGCCTTTGAAGACAGCTATGCCGCATGGCTGGCGGTGCACGCCGGGCATGATGAACTGGGCCTGGACCCGCGGCGCGTGGTGGTGGCCGGGGACAGCGCTGGCGGCAATCTGGCTGCGGCTCTGTGCCTGGCCTTGGCCCGGGAGGGATTGCCCGGCCCTTGCGGGCATGCGCTGCTCTATCCGGCGCTGGTCGGCCCTTGCACGCAGCCGTCTTATGCCGAGCACGCGGATGCACCGCTGTTGCGGGCTGCGGACATGGTCGATTTTTTACGGCTGTATCTGCCCGATTTGACGATGCGGAATGACCCACGGGCCGCACCGTTGGCCGCTGCTTCCTATGTGGACTTACCGCCGGCCTTTGTGGCTGTTGCCGAGTTTGACCCCTTGCGCGATGAAGGTGTGGCCTACGTAGAGCACTTGCAGAATGCGGGAGGCAGGGCAGAACTGTATTGGGGCGCAGGGCTGGTACATGGCTGCCTGCGTGCCCGCGGAGCGTGTGGCGCAGTGGACGATTTGTACGCGGCATTGGTCGCCGCGATAGCCCGCTTTCAGGCGAAGCCGGTTTGATCTTTTCTGACCTGTCCCATGGACTACCTGCTACAAAATACGGCTATGGTCATGCCATCCACCTCTCCGCAGGAAATCCACTTCTTGCTGCTGCCGGAATTCTCCATGATGGGCTTTGTGTCCGCATTGGAGCCGCTGCGGGTGGCCAACCGCTTCCGTGGCCCCTTGTACCGTTGGCATATCTTGAGTGCGGATGGTGGCCCGGTGACGGCCAGCAACGGCATGTCCCTGCATGCTGACGGCGCATTTGCATCGGTTGAGCAGGCAGAAACCCTGTTTGTGGTTTCTGCTTTTAATCCCATGGACCACTACACCCCGGCACTAGGGGCTTGGCTGCGTCTGTTGGACCGGGCGGGTACCACCTTGGGGGCTATTGACACCGGCTGCTTTATCTTGGCCGAAGCCGGATTGCTGAAGAGCCAAAAGCTGACACTGCATTGGGAGGCGATATCGGCTTTTCACGAGCGTTTCCCAGGGCGGGTGGTGACGCAGGAGTTGTTTGAGATCGACGGGCGGCGTATCACCTGCGCGGGTGGTACGGCATGCATAGACATGATGCTGGACCTGATGGGGCGCCGCCACGGGCATGCCCTGGCCACGGCTGTGTCCGAGCAGTTTGTGCTGGGGCGTATACGCAACCCCTCGGACCACCAGCGCATGCAGATTGCCGCACGCTATGGTGTCCACAATCCCAAGACCATACAGGTCATCGGTGTGATGGAGCAGCATATCGAGGAGCCGCTGTCGGCGGATGCCCTGGCCGCGGCCATCGGTGTGACGCGCCGGCAGCTGGAGCGGTTGTTCAGCACCCACCTCAAAGACACCCCCTCGCATTTCTATCTGTGCTTGAGGCTGGACCGCGCTCGCCAATTGCTGCAGCAGACCGATATGGGCATTTTGACCATCAGCGTGGCGTGTGGATTCGAGTCGCCTTCGTATTTTTCGCGGGCGTATCGCACCCGTTTTGCCGTCAGCCCCAAGGACGACCGCGGCGGCAGTCAATTGTCTGGGCGGCGTTGAATCTGCGGCAACTGGTTGCGCTGCATCTGGTGCAAGCTGGTGCGGGGGCGATGGCTACAGATAGACGGTCAGCCATATTTTTGCGAATGTTTTGGGGGCTGGCGGTGTAGTGGTGCAGGTGCTGGAAAAGGGGCGGTAGTACTCGCGGGCGAAATTGCCGCATTTACAGGGAAAACACTTGCTGCTGCTGGTGTTAATTAATGAACAATGAATGAGTTCGGCGCTGCATTGCAAGCCCGGATCCAACGGGCGCCGCCTGTGCTGTGCCCTCACCATAACGAGATAGGAGACAAGGCATGAAGAAGACACTCATCGGGCTGGCGGTCACCGCGGCCTTTGCCGTTCCGGCCATGGCACAACAAAGCGTGGAAGTGCTGCACTGGTGGACCTCGGGTGGCGAGGCGGCGGCGTTGGGCGTGCTCAAGGGCAACCTGGAAAAGCAGGGCATCAAGTGGAATGACATGCCGGTCGCCGGTGGCGGCGGCGAGCAAGCCATGACGGCCGTGCGCGCCCGCGTCACCGCCGGCAATCCGCCCACCGCCGTGCAGATGCTGGGCTTCGACATCCAGGACTGGGCCAAGCAAGGCGTGCTGGCCGACCTGAACGACGTGGCCGCCAAAGAAGGCTGGGACAAGACCGTGCCCGCCGCGCTGCAACGCTTCTCCAAATTCAATGGCAAGTGGGTGGCCGCACCGGTGAACGTGCACTCCACCAACTGGGTCTGGGCCAACAAGGAAGTGCTGGCCAAGGCCGGCATCACCGCCGACCCCAAGACCTGGGACGAATTCATTGCCGACGGCGAAAAGCTGCAGAAGGCCGGCTTCATCGCCCTGGCCCACGGTGGCCAGCCTTGGCAAGAGGCCACCATGTTCGACGGCGTGGTCATCTCCACCGGCGGCGTGGACTTCTATCGCAAGGCCTTCATCGACCTGGACCCCAAATCGCTGAATTCGCCGACCATGCTGAAGGCCTTTGACCGCATGGCACAGCTGCGCAAGCTGGTCGACAAAGACTTCTCCGGCCGCGACTGGAACGTGGCTGCCGGCATGGTGATCAGCGGCAAGGCCGGTTTCCAGATTATGGGCGACTGGGCCAAGGGCGAATTCATCGGCGCGAAGAAGGTGCCGGGCAAGGACTTCTCCTGCTTCCGCGTACCCGGCACGCAAGGCGTGGTGTCGTTCAACTCTGACCAGTTTGCGATGTTCAAGGTTGGCGCCGACAAGGTGGCGGCCCAGACCAAGCTGGCCTCGGCCATCATGGACCCTGGCTTCCAGTCGGCCTTCAACGTGGTCAAGGGCTCGGTGCCTGCGCGTACCGATGTGTCCGACAAGGACTTTGACGACTGCGGCAAGAAGGGCATGAAAGACTTCGCCGAAGCCAATACCAAGAACACCTTGGTCGGCTCCATGGCCCACGGCCACGCCGTGCCGGCTTCCATCAAGAACGCCTTCTACGACGTGATCACGCGCCACTTCAACGGCCAGATCGACTCGAAAAAGGCCGTTGTTGAATTGGCCGCTGCAGCCAAGTCCTAAGCGCTGACAGGGCGGGTTTTCGCCCTGTGCTTGTGCGGGCCGACGCGCTAGCGTCGGCCTTTCCATTTCCTTCGTAAGGTTCGGAATGAAAGCTGGTTTTTTACCCAAGCTGCTGATCACGCCCAGTGCCCTGCTGGTGCTGGTCTGCGTCTACGGCTACATCATGTTCACGGTGTATCTGTCGTTCACCGCCTCAACGCTGATGCCACAGTACGACTGGGTGGGCACGGCCAATTACGTCCGCCTGATGGGGCTGGAGAACTGGTCGGTAGCCTTGTCCAATCTGTGGGTGTTCGCGTCTTTGTACATCGTGATTGCGATGGCACTGGGCCTGACCCTGGCGATTCTGATCGACCAGAAAGTGCGTGCCGAGAGCGGCTTGCGTTCGGTGTTTCTGTACCCGATGGCGCTGTCCTTCATCGTCACCGGCACGGCGTGGAAGTGGCTGCTCGACCCCGGCGTGGGCCTGGAGCACACCATGCAGACCCTGGGCTGGAGCAACTTCACTTTCGGCTGGATCAAGGATTCGGAGATGGCGATCTACTGCGTGGTGATTGCCGCCGTCTGGCAGACCACCGGCTTTGTGATGGCCATGTTTCTGGCCGGCCTGCGCGGGGTTGATTCTGAGCAGATCAACGCCGCCCGCCTGGACGGCGCCAAGAGCTGGCAGATCTACCAGCGCATCATCATTCCGCAGCTCGGACCGGTGTTCATCTCGGCCTTTGTGATCCTGGCGCACATGGCCATCAAGTCCTACGACCTGGTAATCGCGCTGACCAATGGCGGCCCCGGCCGCTCGACCTGGCTGCCCTCGGTATTCATGTACCAGTACACCTTTACCCGCAACGAAATGGCCGTCGGTGCGGCCAGCTCTGTGCTGATGCTGATCGCCATCGGCGTGGTCGTGCTGCCGTACTTGTACGGCGAAATGCGGAAGGTCAAAAATGGATAAAACCTTGTCGCGCTTTCTGCGCATTGCGCTGTACGTGGTGCTGGTCGGGACGGCGTTGCTGTTCATCTTGCCGGTGTATGTGATGGTGGTGAATTCGCTGAAACCACTGGACGAAATCCGCAGCGGCAATCTGATGTCTTTGCCGATGGACTGGACGCTGGCGCCCTGGCGCAGCGCCTGGAGCACGGCGCAGATCGGCGTGCAGGCCACGGGCTTGAAGCCGTATTTCATCAACTCGTTTCTGCTGGTGATTCCGGCAGTGGTGATCTCGACGCTGATCGGCGCGTTGAACGGCTACATCCTGACCCAGTTCAAGATGCGCTTTGCCCACGCGCTGTTTGCGGCCATGCTGTTCTCGGTGTTCATTCCGTTCCAGATCGTGCTGATCCCGATGGCCAAGACCCTGGGTTTTCTGGGCCTGGCCGGCACGGTGAAGGGGTTGATCTTCGTCAACGTGGTCTACGGCATCGGCTTCACCACGCTGTTCTTTCGCAACTACTACGCGGCCTTTCCGGCCGAGCTGATCCGCTCGGCGCGCATGGATGGTGCCAACTTCTTCGGCGTGCTGTGGCGCATCCTGTTGCCCAACAGCACGCCCATCATCGTGGTCACGGTGATCTGGCAGTTCACCAACATCTGGAACGAGTTCTTGTTCGGCGCTTCGTTCAGCGACTACACCTCGTTTCCGCTGACGGTGGCCTTGAACAACCTGGTGAGCAGCTCCACCGGGGTCAAGGAATACAACGTGCATTTCGCCGGCGCCTTCATCGCCGCGATCCCCACGCTCATCGTCTACCTGGTGTCGGGTAAATATTTCGTCCGCGGCCTGATGGCCGGGTCTGTCAAAGGTTAATCACATGGCTTCGTTAGATCTGGTTCACATCAAAAAGAGTTTCGACAGCGTTCAGATACTGCACGACATCACCATCTCGCTGGCCGATGGCGAATTCCTGGTGCTGGTCGGCCCCAGCGGCTGCGGCAAGAGCACGCTGATGAATGTCATCGCCGGCCTGGAAGACCCGACTGCCGGCAGCCTGCGCCTGGACGGCCAGGACATCACCCAGGTGGCACCGGCCGAGCGCAACATCTCGATGGTGTTCCAGTCGTATGCGCTGTACCCAAACATGACGGTGGCCAAAAACATCGAGTTCCCGCTGGAGATGCGCAAGGTGGCGAAGAACGTGCGCACCGAGCGCGTCGCCAGCGTCGCCAAGCTGCTGCAGATAGAGCACCTGCTAGAGCGCAAGCCGCGCCAGCTGTCAGGCGGCCAGCGCCAGCGCGTGGCCATCGGCCGGGCCCTGGCGCGTGAGCCCAAGCTGTATTTGTTTGACGAACCGCTGTCGAACCTGGATGCCCAGCTGCGACTCGACATGCGCACCGAAATCAAGAAGCTGCACCAGCGCCTGAAAGCCACCATCGTCTACGTGACCCACGACCAGATCGAGGCCATGACCCTGGCCACGCGCATCGCGGTGATGAAGGGCGGCGTGGTCCAGCAGCTGGGTACGCCGCACGAGGTTTATAACCGCCCAGCGAATACCTTTGTCGCCAGCTTCATGGGCTCGCCGCGCATGAACCTGGCCAAGGCCCGTGTATTGGAAGACGGTGCCGGCCTGGCGCTGGAGATACAGCAGGGCGACCGCCCGACAGTGCGCATCGCTCTGCCCTCGGTGCCGGCCGGACTGAACGCCTACCGCGGCAAGGAAGTGATTGCCGGCATCCGCGCCGAGGCGATCGACCTGGTGCGCGACGGCGCGACCCAGAATGCCATGCACCGTTTGGTGCAGGCTCGTGTCGAAGTGATAGAGCCCACCGGCGCCGACACCCTGGTGGTGCTGAATGTGGGCGGCCATGAGTTCACCGCCCGGGTCGAGCCCGACGCGCCGCTGACGCCGGGCCAGGAGACGCAGTTCCTGGTCGATCTGGGCAAGCTGGTCTGCTTCGATGTGCAGACCGAGCAACTGATTGCGTGAAGAAATTGCGAACTAAATAAGCTGTCAGCGCAGGTAGTACCTGCGCTGACAGCTATCAATTCTGTAGTATTTCAGCTGCCATACCCCATTTGCCTGCGCCCCAGTGGTGTCAAATCCGCGGGTGTAAATCGCCCTTCAAAATCCACTTCGTAGTCTTCGGGCGCAAAGTCGGGTGACGACTTGCCGGCCTCGAACGCCGGCCGCTGCTTGGCCAGAAATGCTTGGTTCTTGGCGCAGTCGGGGGCGGCGCCGATGTAGATCACGTTGCTGTAGCCCTGCCCCAAGTGCTTGTCTTCCACGCCGTGGATGGTGTCGGGGTGCCACCAGACGGTGTCGCCAGCGTTGACCTTGGGGATGGGGCCGTAGGCGCGCAGCAGCAGCGCGTGGTGTTCGGGCGATGCGACCAGGGCGCGGCCGGCGCGGGCGCCGCACAACTGGTCTTCAGCGATGTCGTCCTGTAGCGCGCGCAACAGCATCCAGGCCATGGCGTTGGCGATGGGTACCAGGTTCAGCGTGCCGTCGCCCGGGCCTTGCGGCGTCAGCGCAGTCCAGCCCTGGAAGGTGCGGAACATGCTGCACACGGCGGGCGAGGGGATCTCGTGGGTTTCGGTGCGGTAGGCCGCGGCAAACGGGTCGTACTGGCTAATGTCGCCACCAAACACGTGGCGGAAGACGTTCTGGTAGCCGGGGTCGATCCAGCGTTCGATGGAGCCGCCGTCCATGTGGGGTGACAAGCCCAGCGAGGCGTCACCCGGTTCGCGCTGGCGTACGCGGTCGGAGTAGGTGCATTCCTGGTCGGGGTTGAACACCGGCTTGCCGTCATGCAGGTTGTTCCAAAGCCGGTTCAGCCAGCGCCGGGTCTGGGCCAGCTCGACCGACTGGCGCGCATCCATTTGCGGCTTGGACCAGTAGATGCCGTAGATCTGCGGCTTGGAGCTGGCCAGGGCGCTGAAGTACTTGTCGATGCCGCGCTTGCTGACCTGTTTGTCCAGGTAGTGGTTGTCGCTGATGTAGCTGGCCAGGTCCGCGTTCCATTGGGCCACGCGGGCCGGATCGAACACGCCGCGTATCACCACGCAACCGCGCTGCTTGATGCGGGCGATCTGCGCCGCGTCCAGCGTGTCGAGCTGGCTGAACTGCACCTCGGGTACGGGCTGCAGGCCCTGGGCGCGCTCGCGCTCTATCGCTTCCACCTGGGCTTCGATATTGCGCGTCAGTGCTTCGAAGCGTTCTTTCAGGTCGGGAATCTGGGCGCGCAGCTGGCGCTTGGCGGCAATGATCTGGCTTTGGAAGTCGAGGTTGGTGTCAGCTTGTTGCATGGAATAGCTCCAGAGGTGGCGGGGTGAAAAGTTGCTGGCGGGGCGCCAGATCGGGCTGGGCAAAGCGCGCCAGCATGCGGCTGCCCAGCGCGTGGCCGGCGCGGTGCATGTCTTCAAAACAGGCCCAGAACGGTTGGCGTATGTACTGCGGCAGCGGGCTGCTGTAGCGCAGGACCAGCTCCATTGGCTGGCTGGCGCCCGGGCCGACCTGCAGGCCGCTGTCGGCCAGGGCGCTGAGCAGGGGCAGGATGGGCGCCTCGCGTGTCAGCACCAGGCCGTCGAATGCGCTGGCGTGGGCGCGGGTCCATTGGTAGATGGCATCCGGCGGGTCGTCCAGGCTGATGGCCTGTATGCATTCACCGGCTACGCCCAGGCGCACGCAGGCCTGCGCGAAACCGTCGGCCAAATGCTGGTGGAAGCTGGCGTCTGCCGCCGGCAGCAGGATACCCAGGCGCCTGCGGCCCTGCGCCACCAAGGTTTCCACCGCCATGTCGGCAAAGCGCTCGTTGGCAAAGTCCACGCTGTCGTGCGCCGGCAGTTGGGTGCGGCCATAGCTGATGAAAGGAAAGTCCATGCGCTGCAGCCAGCGCACACGCGCATCCTGCGGCGCGGTATAGGACAGCACCAGGCCGTCGGCCAGGCCGCGCTCGATCACGTACTGCACGCTGTCCAGCGCGTCGTGGCCAGCCAGCTGGGGTAGCACGATCAGGTGGTAGTCGGTGTCTTGCAGCGCATCGCCCAGGCCCAGCAGAAAGTCCTTGAAGCCCAGCTGGGTGGCGTCCTGCCGGTCCTGGATGAAGGCTAGGGTATGGGTCTTGCCAGTCTTCAGCCGCACCGCCGCGCGGTCCCGTACATAGTGCAGTTCGCGGGCGGCCTGCAGCACCTTGTCGCGGGTTTCGGGCAGCACGCTGGGCAGGCCGGCCAGGGCGCGCGACACCGTGGCCGACGACAGGCCGGTGGCCTTGGCCAAGGTGGTAATACTGGCTTTTCTGGCTTGCATCTTGTCTCCTGGTGCAAATTATGTAAACGTGTACATGGCTTGTCAAGCTTTGACTCGGCTAAATGTAAACGTTATCATTTTGATTTTAAAAAATACAGGAGACCTTATGCGTTGGGCATTTATCGGAGCCAGCACGATTGCTGGCGAGTGGATGGTGGCCGCCGTGCGTTCCGTCGGCGACGAGGTGGTGGTCGTGGTCTCCGGCGATCTGGCGCGGGCCCGGGCTTTTGCCAACAGCCACGGCATCGCCCACGCCACCGACGACGAAGCCGCGCTGGCCAGCCTGGGCGTGGACGCGGTCTACATCTCCAGCACCAACGAAAAGCACGAGGCCTCGGTGCTGCACGCCGCCAGCCTGGGGCTGCATGTGCTGTGCGAGAAGCCGCTGGCAACCTCGCTGGCCGCAGCCCAGCGCATGGTGCAGGCCTGCGCCAGAGCCGGCGTGGTGATGGGCACCAACCACCATCTGCGCCACAACAGCGCGCACCGGCAGATGCGCGACAAGATCCAGCAGGGCGCACTGGGCCGGCTGGTGTCGGCGCGCGTCAACCATTCGGTGTACCTGCCGGCGCATCTGCAGGGCTGGCGCTTGAAGGACAAGGGCGCGGGCGGCGGCGTGGTGCTGGACATCGCGGTGCACAACGCCGATTCGCTGGCCTTTCTGCTGGGCGAGTACCCGACCGAGGTGGTCGCCATGACCAGCAACAGCGGCATGGCCGAAGGCATGGAAGACAACGCCATGTCGGTCTGGCGTTTCCCCAGCGGGCTGACCGCTTTCACCCACCAGGGCTTCAATACGCCATTCGCCGATGTAGGGCTGGAAGTCCACGGCACCCAGGGTTCGCTGAAAGGCGTGGGCGTCCTGCACCAGGGGCCGGACGGTCGGCTCGACTTCAAGAACGCCCAGGGCGAGCAGGCCTTGCCGCTGGACCAGGTAGATCTGTACAGCCGTGGCGTGCAGAACTTCCATCTGGCGGTAAAGGGGCAGCCCCACGATATGGCCGACGGCCCGGCGGGCGTGCGTTCCTTGGCCGTAGCGCTGGCGGTGCTGGAGAGTGCGCAGACCGGCCGCAGCGTGGCGGTGCAGTACCCGGGGGCCGCAGCATGATCCACCACAGCGTTTTCATCCGCTTCCGGCCCGAGATCAGCGCGGCTACCAAGCAGGCCTTGTGGGCCGAGCTGCAGGCGCTGGTGGGCGTAATACCCGGCCTGCACGAGGTGCGCGCCGGTGCCAATGCCCGCTATGAAGACCTGGACCACGGGTTTGCCGATGGCTTCATCGCAGTGTTCGACGACCAGCGGGCGCTGGCCGCTTACCAGGCCCATCCGGCCCACCAGGCTACTGGCGCCAAGCTGGTGCAGGCAGCGCAGGGCGGTGTGCAGGGCTTGATGGTGTTTGACCTGGATACCTGAGTATGCTGCGTATTTGATAGCTGCTAGCGTAGGTAATATCTGCGTTAGAGGCCGTTTTTCTTTATGGATTCAAGCACATGGCTGTGGCGGTCTAGGCCGCACCGGCGTCGCCCTGTGGCAGGTGCCGCGTTCCCCAGTCGAGGCTTTCCCACGGCACCGGGCGGCCAAACCAATAGCCTTGCGCGTGGCTGCAGCCCATGTGCCGCAGGCGTTGTGCCTGGGCCTCGGTTTCCACGCCTTCGGCCACGACGGTGACGTCAAAGCCCTCGGCCATGTGCAGCACGGCGGCCACGATGGCCGCGTCCTGGCTGGAGTTGCACAGGTTGCGTACAAAGCTTCGGTCGATCTTCAGGCAGTCGAATGGCAGCAGGCCCAGGTAGGCCAGCGAGGAGTAGCCGGTGCCGAAATCGTCGATGGCGATCTTCACGCCCTGGGCGCGGATTTCGCGCAGCCGCTCTTCGGTCTGGCCGTCTTGTTCGATCAGCACCGATTCGGTCAGCTCCAGCGTCAGGTGGTGTGGCGGCAGGCCGCTGTCGCGCAAGGCCTGTTGCAATGTGGCGCTGAAGTCGGACTGGATCAGCTGGCGCGCCGATACGTTCACGTGCAGCTCGAAGTTGGCTGGCAATTGCGTCAGGTGTTGGGCGATGTCGCGGGTGGCTGTGCGCAGCACCCAGTCTCCCAGCGCCAGGATCAGGTCGGAGGTCTCGGCGATCGGGATAAAGATGCCGGGGGGCACCATACCGCGTGTCGGGCTCTGCCAGCGCACCAAGGCTTCGACGCCGCTGACGCTGCCCGTGGCCATATGGATCACGGGTTGGTAGTGCACCAGAAACTGGCCGCGCTCCAGTGCCTGGCGCAGCTCATTGGCCAGCCGCGCCTGCTCCAGCGATTGCTCCATCATGCCGGGCTCGAACACCACGCAGGCGCCGCGGCTGCGGCGCTTGACCTCGCCCAGCGCCACGCTCGCATTGCGCAGCCATTCGGGCAGGCCATCCGCCAGCAAGCGCCCCTGGACCACGCCCACCGAGGCGGTGACTCTGACCTCGTCGCCGCCCGAGGCGAACGGGGTGGTGAACAAATGTCCTATCTGTACGCCCATCTCGGCTGCGGAGTGGAGGGTGCCCCAGTGCAGCAAGACGAACTCGTCGCCGCCCACGCGCGCCAGCAGCACTGGGGCGGGGAAGCGGGTCCGCATGCGCTCGGCGATGGCTTGCAGCAAGTGGTCGCCAGTGGCATGCCCCACGTTGTCGTTGATTGCCCGGAAACCATCCAGCCCGACCAGACACAGCACCGCAGGCCGGGCATCGCTCCAGTTCACTTCTTCCAGCAAGCCCTGGCGCGTCAGCAGCTGCGTCAGGTGGTCGTAGCGCAACTGCTTGCGCATATCGTTGAAGGAGTGTTGCAGGCGCTGGGCCATGGCATTGAAGGCCTGCACCAAGGTGTCGGTTTCCTGGACCGCGCTGCCTTTGTCGATCTTGGTATCCCATTGGCCTAGCGCGAGCTGGTTGGCTGCCTGCGCGGTGCGGTGGATGGGGCGGGTAATCCAGTTGATCGCCCATAGTCCGAGCAGGAAGCCCAGGGTGGCAAAGCCCGCAATCCCTACCAGGCTGCGCTGGCTCGAAGCACGGATGTCGCCCAGCAGATCGGACTCCGGCACCAGGGTCACGATGCGCCAGTTCAGCCCGCGGATGTCCGAATACGGCGCCACCCGGCAGATGTACAGCTGGCCGTTGACCGTTAGCTGAAAGCCTGTGGCGCTTCCCTTGGGGGCTTGCGCAACGGCCGGTGCGGCGGCGCGCAGCACCGGGTTGTCGGCCTCCTGGAGACGCATGCGTTCGCCGCGGGGTGTGCCGTTGTTGCCATCCGCCAGCACCGAGCCGGGTTCTGAATGCGCCACCAGGCGCCCCTCAACATCGGTAATGGCGATGATGCCGGTGCCGCGCAGAGGCTCTTCGTGTAGAAAATGGTTCAGACCGTCCAACTTGACATCGGCTTCTATGACGCCGATCAGCTTCGTGCCGACCTTGACGGGGCTTGCCGCCGAGATGGTGATTTCGGCCCGCTCGTCGTAGTTGGCATAGATGTCGGACCAGCCGGCCTTGCCGGACTGGGCAAACGGCGCGTACCAGGGACGCACGCGGGGATCGTATTTGTCGTAGGACGCGATGACTTCGCTGTCCGGGTGGTCGCCTTTGTAAATGAGCAGCTTGTTCTGGGTCGAGGCGTCTTTGAGCATCAGCGCGAAATTGGCTCCGGCGCCTTCGCGGCGCATGCCGGCGAGCTCACCCGCCTCGCTGCCAAAGTCCAACACGCTCATCTGCGTCTGGTCCATGTAGCGGTCTTGGTATACGCCGCGCAAATGGCGGTAGATGGGGCCCATGTCATTGGGGGTGTAGAGCCCGTGGCGACTGATCGCGTCGGCAATATCGGCTTGGATGCGAAACGGCTCGTCTAAAAAGCTGGCCAGCCGATTGCTTGCGGCCACCATCAGGGCATCCAGTATGCGGGTGCTGGTCTTGTCGATTAGCCTGGCGGTGTTTTCTTGTTGCGTCAGCGCCTGCAGGGCCACGGTCACCACCAGGATCAGCGCAAACGGCACGGTGATCGCGACTCTGAGGGATGGGCGAAAAATACGCATGTACAAATC
Organism: Rhodoferax sp. GW821-FHT02C08; assembly: GCF_059421805.1. NCBI lineage: Bacteria > Pseudomonadati > Pseudomonadota > Betaproteobacteria > Burkholderiales > Comamonadaceae > Rhodoferax > Rhodoferax sp. GW821-FHT02C08. The sequence continues at coordinate 70,099 of NZ_JBWKVR010000019.1, read as the reverse complement.
TAGGGGAACGGGGCTTGCGTCGATAGGTTTGCTGTGGCCGTCGGTTGCAGGTCGGGATGTGTGGGGCCACCGTCCGCCGACGGTCCCGTCAAAATTCAGTATCCCACACGCAGGTCGCTCATGAGGCCATAAATTGCGCTGCCGGGCCGCCTGAGAACCTATTCCAGGTCCTATGTCGGAGCTGGCTCAGCCAGCGGCAGGCTTAGGCGTACGCACAACCCCCGGGGTAGCACGTTCAAGGCCTGTGCCGAGCCGCCATGGCGCAGGGCGATTTCTGCCACGATGGACAAGCCCAGGCCGCAGCCACCGGGTATCTCACTGGCACGCCAGAAACGCTCGAATACGCGGGGCAGGTCGGCTTCTGCCAGCTCCGGCAGGCCAGGGCCGTTGTCCTCCACTTCCACCACCGCCTGGTTGTGCAACTGTTGCACCCGCAAGGTGACGGTGGCGCCACGGCCTGCATAGTGCAGTGCGTTGTCTATCAGGTTGCTCAGGGCTTCGCGTAGCAACAGTTTCTCGCCTTGGGTGAGCAGTTTGTCGTCCCCTTCAAATCCCAGGTCGATACCGGCCGCGATGGCGCGTGGCGTCCATTCGCGGGCCACCTCGCGCGCCAGGGCGGCAACGTCCAGTGGCCGCTGCTGGATGTCGGCCTCGGTCCGGGCCAGCGACAGCAGCTGGTGTACCAGGTGGGCGCTGCGCAAGGCGCCGGCGTGCACCTTGGTCAGCCGGTCTTGCAAGGCCTGCGGGTCGCGCTCGGTCAGGGCCAGCTCGGTCTGGCTGATCAGGCCGGCCAGCGGTGTGCGCAGCTGGTGGGCAGCGTCGTTGATGAAGCGCTTTTCCTGGCCCAGGCTGCGGCGTACGGCGGCCAGCATATGGTTCACGGCCTCGGCCAGGGAGTGGACCTCTTGCGGCGCCTGGGTGAGTTCGATCGGCGACAGGGTGGTGAAGCTGCGCTGGGTGCGGTCGCCCAGCAGAGCCTCCAGTCGATTCAGGGGCTGCAGGCCGCGGCCCACGCCGATGTACACCACGATGCCCAGCAGCGCCCCCAGCAGCAGCAGGGGGAGCAGCATATCGGCTACCAGCTCACGCGCGATGCGCTGCTGCACGGCTAGGCTTTTGGCCACTTGCACACGCAGGCGCTGCGGGGCGTCGGCGTCGCCGTAGTTGACTTCCAGCAGGGCTACCCGCACCGGCTTTTTGTCCAAAAGAGCTTCGTAGATCAGCGGTTCGCCTGGCTCCACATGCACGTCCAGCAGCGGGTCGGGCAGTTGGCTGTTGCCCAGCACGAACTGGCCCGGCGGTGAGGACACCATATAGCTGACCCGGTCGTTCGGGTCCTGTTCAATTATGTCGCGCGCGGCCCGCGGGAAGTCCACCAGCAGGCCCGAGCCCATAGGTTTGACCTGGCGCGCCAGCGAGCGCACCGATTGGGTGAGCGACTGGTCTATACCTTTTTCGGCGTAGTTCAGCGCAATGCGGTAGGCCAGCAGCCCGCCCACCAGCCAGAGCACCAGCTGGGGCAGCAGCAGCCACAGTAGGAGCTGGCGTTTCAGCGATAGACCAGGGGCTTTGTCTTTTTGCAGACCTGGGGGTAAACCCAGCAGGCTCATGGTGCCGTGGTTTCCAGCATGTAGCCCAGGCCGCGTACGTTGCGTATGTTCAGGCCCGAATCGGCCAGCTTGCGGCGCAGGCGGTGCACGTATACCTCCAGCGCGTTGGACCCGGTGTTGGTGCCGTCGTTGGGGTCGGACTGCCACACGGCCAGCACCTCCTCGCGGCCCACCACCTGGCCGGCATTGGCGACCAGCAGCGATAGCAGGGACCATTCGCGCTGGGTCAGCTCCAGCGGTTCGTCGTCCAGCCAGGCCAGAGGCTGGGTGGCGTCCAGGCGCAGGCGCCCGGTGGGCATTTCCAGCGAGCCACCGAATGCCGGCAGGCGAGAGCGCCGCAGCATGGCGCCCAGGCGGGCTTCCAACTCGGCCATGCTGAAGGGTTTGGTCAGATAGTCGTCGGCGCCGGCGTTCAGGCCCTCCACCCGGTCTTCCACACCGTCGCGTGCGGTCAGTATCAGCACTGGCAGGGCCAGTTGGCGTTGCCGTATCCAGCGCAGCAGGTGCATGCCGTCCATCACCGGCAGCCCCAGGTCCAACACGACGCCGTCAAAGCGTGTGCTTTCCAGCAGGGTTTGTCCGAGAGCGCCGTTGGCGGCCGTGGCCACCTGGTGGCCAGCCTGCCCCAATTGGGCGGCCAGGCCGTCACGCAGCAAATCGTCGTCTTCCACAATCAATAAATGGGCCATGTCCCGAGCATAAATGAATGTGGCTGGAATTCCCCCCAGGCTTGCCCGTGGCACTAGCCGGTCGGTTACGCCTCTTGGCCAGCGCGTTTACCATCGCCCGCAAGGAGCGAAACCATGAAATTTGAAGCGGTGTTGTTTGACTGTGATGGTGTGCTGGTGGATTCCGAGCCACTGACCAATGGCGTGCTGCGCGACATGCTGGCGGCCCAGGGCTGGGAGATGACGGCGGCGGAGTGCATGCGCTTCTTTGTGGGCAAGGCGGTGATGGACGAGGTCGCCGCGATCCAGGCCAACACCGGCCAAGCTGTGACCGAAGCCTGGATGGCGGAGTTCCGCGCCCGGCGCAACCAGGCTCTGCAAGACCAATTGGAGGCCGTGCCCCATATCCACACGGCGGTACACGCCATCCACACAGGCTACGCCGGCCGCATCGCCTGTGCGTCCGGGGCAGACCGCATCAAGGTGGAGTTGCAGCTGCGCAAGGTGGGTTTGATTGAATACTTCGAGGGCCGCGTCTTCAGCGGCCATGAAATGCCCCGGTCCAAGCCATGGCCCGATGTCTACCTGGCGGCGGCCGCAGCCCTGCAAGCCAGGCCCGCGCACTGTGCGGTGGTGGAAGACACGGTGACCGGTGTGCGTGCCGGGGTGGCGGCTGGGGCCACGGTGTTCGGCTATGCGCCAGACACCTCTGGCCATGTGGATGCCCAGGCCTTGCGTGAGGCGGGGGCTGCAGTCACTTTTACGGGCATGGATCAGTTGGCGGAGCTGCTGGTTTGAGGTGCAAAAACAGCCAGGCCCGGCGCGCCTGAGCGGGCCGGGCCTGGATAGAGCTTGCGCTGACCTTACTGGTCTATGCTGATCTGGAAGGCATTGAAGTTGGGTACCGACTGCACCGATACGCCCATGCCGCGCAGGTTCAGGCTGGTGCGCTCACGTACCGTCACGCTGGCATTGGCCGCGCTGGTGGCCGTGGTGGCGGCGCGGAAGTTGTAGCCATCGCGCGGGTTGTTCTGCACGATGGTTTGCTGGAAGGTGTCGGTGCCACTGGCGCTGACCAGCAGGGTCCGCGTGACGCTGCTGGTGGCGCTATCGACGGCGGTGACGGTGTAGCCCACGTCGGAGGACAAGGTGTTCGCCACCAGGGTGTTGCTGGCGCGCACCGACCAGCCGGCAGGGCCTACGGAGTTCACGGCAGGCAGGCTCAGAGTGCGCTTGTGCGTCCAGGTCGATACGCTGCCGTCGCCGGCGATTTGCACCAGCATCAGGTCACCATTGCCGGCGCGGTAGGCGAACGCACGGTCGGTCCATGTATCGTTCGCCGCCGTGCTGGCCAGGTCGAACCCGCCTGCGCTATTGCTGCTGAAGTGTATGGACGGGCTGGCGTTGCTGGTGCAGGTGGCGCTGCTATTGGCGCCGTCGCAGGCCAGGACCGAGCTGAATACACCGCTGCTGTCGACGGTGGCAGTGAAAGTGTCAGTGGCGTAGGCTGTTCCCCCGCTGTTGAGCTCAAAACCCAGGCCGTTCCAGTTGCCGGCCAGGTCAGACACGGCAATGGTCTGCTTGGGGATGGCGAAGCGCAGGCGGTAAACGCCATTGTTCAGCACCCTGGCCATCAGCACGCCGGCCTGGGACACGACTACGTCGCTGACTCCGTCGGCCGCCAGATAGCGGCAGCTGGCACCATTGGCGCTGAGCACGGTTGAGCTGCCGACCAGGTTGGTCATGGTCTGGCTGGTGGCGTCAAAACTGCCGCTGGCGATCTGGTCGCTGATACTGCCATTCATGGTGGGACTGAAGACCCAGTAGTCGCCGCTGCGCAATGCCGAGCAGTTGTTATCTGCAGCCTTCAGCAGCAGGGCGGCAGGCAGGCTGGCAATGTTGTTGCTGGCGTTTGTCGTGGTGCTGGCAGATGGCGATGCCGCGGCCACGGTGGTGGTCAGTGTGTCCAAGGTGGTGCCGCTGGCGGTGAGCTGGGTCTTCAGTGCGTCCAGTACCTGGTCGTAGGCATTGCCGCTGGTGCTGGAGGTCGCTGCCACCAAGGTGCCGGTCAGCAGATCCGTCAGGCTGGAGACATCCAGGCCGGCGTTGCTCAGCGTGGTCAGTACCGCGGTCTGGGCGGCGCTGACGCTGCTGGTTGTCACTGTGCTGGCGCTGCTGCTGAAGTTGCTGAAGAAGCTGGCGGGGTCGGTGCCGGCCAGGCTGGCGACCAGCAGCTGCGTCAGAGGCGTGATATTGGCCACCTGGGTGGTGCTGGTGCCGGGCGCGACAACAGAATACAGCACGGTATTGCCATCGCTGCTGGTGGCTTTGACGGCGCAGGGTAGCGTTACGCCCGTGAGGCTGGCGGTATAGCTGCCAGTGGTGGAGGTGATCGCGGTGCCGGAGCCGGCAGCACAGCTGATGGAAACCGTGGCGCCTGCCATGGCGGCGCCGGTGGCGGCGGTGCCGCTGAAGGTTGTCGTGGTCGCTGCAGCCGTGGTAGGGCTGCTGCCACCGTCGCCACAGGCGGCCAGGCCCAGCAGCGCTGAGGAGGCCAGGGCCAGACCGAGTTGCTTGCGAGAAAGATGCATCGTGTGTCCTTTTTAGATAGATATCCGGGCGCGCTATGCCCTCTTGGAACGGGCGGTTGCAGTCGCCCGATGGAGCTATTCCCAGGGGGATGGCTCACATGTAACCAAGTGTGTATCAGCGGGCGCGAACGCGCTATCACCCGAACGGGTGAGTGGCCCTTAAAAAGATGGATCTAGAACCCGGCCGCCAAGATGGCTTGCGCGGGAAGCGCGGGGTACTCGGTCGCCAGAAAATAGGCGGGGCTGGACAGCAGAAGGGCGACCAGTTCCGACTGGCGTTTGGTGCCGGTTTTGAGAAAAATGTTCTTGAGCTGGCTCTTCACCGTGTTGATGGAGGTGCCTCGGTCCTCCACCACATCGTCCAGCGCCTTGCCGCTGCACAGGGCGACGGCCAGTTCCGCCTCGGCGTTGGAGAGCGTGAACAGCCGCCGCACCAGGTCCAGCGTGGCGCGGGGCGTGGCCTCGGGGTTGAAGGCAAACATCAGTGCCGCACCGCGCACGGTGGAGGGTTCCGGCAGCGGTAGCGGGGTAATCATGAGCATCAGCGGCTGGTGGCCACTGCGGGGCATCAACACCACGCCATTCATTTCATTGCGGTGGTCCAGGCGCGTGCGTACGGCCTGGGCAATTTCCCAGTTGAGCTTGCGGTTGGTGGCCCGGTCGTTGGTTTGCAGGTGTCCCTGGTCTATACGTATGTCCGGCAGCGTCGCCAGCATCGTGGTCGCGCTGCGGTTGTGGTGCACCACCAGGCCGTCTTCCGCCAGCAAAAAGGTGGGCATGGCCAGCACGTCCAGGCCTGCGATCAGGAAGTTCTGACCCAGCTGCAGCTCGGTGAAGCGCTGGCGCATCTGGATGGCGCGCTGCAGATGCGGTATCAGCAGGTTGAGTTCCTCCATTTCCGCACGGACGAAAGGCGGGTGCGATGGCGCTTTTTGCACAAATAGCAGGGTGGACCAGGGACCCTCTTGCAACACAATCGCCCCAGCAGCATAGGCCATGCCTTGCGGGATCACCCACTCTTTGTAGAAGCGGCTTTCCGGAATGCGTTCGGGGTGGGGTACATCCAGGTTGCTGGCGTAGAAGTGGGCCACGGGCGAGCGCATGATGTGTTGCGCCAGCATGTCTTCGTCCGCATATTCCAGGACGTAGCTTTCTATCTCCGACTGGGCGATACCGCAAAGCCATATGCCCCGAATTTCCTGCGTTTCTGCATGCCGCACCATCAGCGATACGCCCTTGAGCTGGAAAAGCTCCCGCAGCGCTTCGATGAAGGACTGGAAGCCCTCGGATGTCATGACGCCGTCATACAGGCGGCCCAGCAAATCGTTAAGTAGTGCAAGCGAGCGTGCAGTCATCTGGCTTCCATAGGCAAAGACGCTGGGAATTGTAATGAGTCTGTTACGAATCAGATATGTTTTCGTACATGCTGCAGGCCAGGGCTGGGGATGTCTAAATAGTTCCTATCAATCGATTTTGTTTTATCAATTGTCTTTTTTGCCGCGTGACCCGTAAGATTGCTCCTGTATCGCAATACCAACCTACAGGAGCCCACGATGACCACGCCCGCCCAACGCCCCGAAATCAAGACCTTCGCCAACCTCGAAGCCGCCTTCGCTGGCGAATCCATGGCCCATATCAAGTACCGCTACTTCGCCAAGCTGTCGCGCGAAGCCGGTGACGAGGCTACGGCCCGGGCCTTTGAAGCCACTGCCGACCAGGAAGTGATGCACGCCTTCGGCCACCTGGACTTGCTCTACCCCAAGGCCAGCATGACGCCCGCCAAGGCGCTGCAGATCGCCATCGACGGTGAAACCTATGAGTACAGCGAGATGTACCCCGGCTTCCGCGCGACCGCCGAAGCCGAGGGCAACGCCGCTGCCGTGGCCGAGATGGACGAGCAGATCGAAGAGTCCAAGGTCCATGCCGCCCAGTTCAAGGCCGTGCTGGAAAAAGCCCAGAAACGCTTTGCCGCCCTGGCCAAGGTGGAGGAGCGCCACGCCAACCACTACAAGGCGCAGCTGGCCACGCTGGCGGCATAATTGCTGCATTTTTCATAGCTGCTTGCGCTCGATTTATCTGCGCTAGAGGCATTTTTACAGACCATTAACCAACTTCACCAACCCAGTCTTCAGCTGAGACGCACGCCCACCAAAAACACCGCAGAGCTGGCTTTGCCAGGCTGCTGGTGTTGCCCGCTGCAAAGGGGGAGGCGGAAAGTGCGCAGCACTGTAGCCTGGGGGTGAACAATAAGGAAACCACCATGAAAACCTATATCTGCATTGTTTGCGGCTTCATCTATGACGAGGCCACCGGCCGCCCGGAAGACGGCATTGCCGTCGGCACCCTGTGGGCCGACGTGCCTGCCAGCTGGGAATGCCCGGAATGCGGCGTGGCCAAGGCCGACTTTGAAGCGGTAGAGATTTAAGAATCCAGCTTCCGCAAGCGAAAATGGCTGCTGGTGGTGCTTACCCCTGCAGCCATTTTTTATTCCCCCGCTCTGCGCCGTGTGTTTCGCCGGCAGTCGCGGCAGCAAGCCTTTTCCATATCCAAGCCCTATGTCCCATCCCGTTTTGATCATTGGCGCCGGCCTGGCCGGCTGGCAAACCGCACGCGAGTTCCGTAAGCTCGACACCACCACGCCCATCACCCTGGTGACGGCAAATTCCGGTGACTTTTATGCCAAACCCACGCTGTCCAATGCCTTTGGCCAGAAGCGCGGCCCAGCCCAACTGGTGACCACGCCGGCCGTCAGCATTGCCCAGACGCTGAACGTCACGCTGCTGCCCCATACCCAGGTCACGGCCATCGACACGGCCACGCAGACGCTGCACACCGGCGCCGGCCCCTTGCCCTACCGCGACCTAGTGCTGGCCACCGGCGCCCAGCCCATCCGCATACCGCTGCAGGGTGATGCAGCCGATGGCGTGCTGTCGGTCAACTCGCTGGACGACTTTGCCGTCTTCCACCAGCGCCTGACCGCGCTGGGCGAGGGCGCGCGTGTGGCGATCATGGGCGCCGGTCTGATCGGCTGCGAGTTTGCCAACGACCTGGCCGGCGCGGGCTACCGGGTGACGGTGATCGACCCGTCCGACCGGCCCCTGTCCGCCTTGCTGCCGCCTACGGCCAGCACGCAGCTGCAGGCCGCCCTATCCGAACTCTCGGTGCAGTGGCAGCTGGGCGCTACGGTGCAGAGCGTGGATGTCGCCACCGATGGGCTGCGCCTGGGGCTTTCGAACGGCCAGACGCTCGGCGCCGACATCGTGCTCAGCGCCGTCGGCCTGCGCGCCGACATGGCGCTGGCCCAGGCCAGCGGCATTGCGGTGGAGCGCGGCATTCTGGTGGACAAGCAGCTGCGCACCAGCGCCGCCCATGTTTGGGCCCTGGGCGATGCCGCCCAGTACGCCAGCGCCGCCAGCCCAGGCGCACCCACTGGCCGCACCTTGCCCTATGTGATGCCCATCATGGCGGCCGCCAAGGCACTGGCCGCCAACCTCCATGGCACCGACACCGCGCTGGCATTCCAGGCCATGCCCGTGGCCATCAAAACCCCGGCCCTGCCCATCGTGGCGCATCCGCCCGCACCCGGCCAGTTGGGCCAGTGGGTGGAGCAGGTACTGGGCGAATGGTGGTTCGCCTCGGCCGAGACGGCGGACACGCACCACGGCTTTGTGCTTACCGGCAGCCACACCAGCAAGCGCATGGCGTTGGTAAAGCAAATGGCGGCTGCGGCCTGAAGCTAGGGTTTGTAATGAAATCGGCCGCCAGCGCAGAAGATACCTGCGCTGGCAGCTCCTGAAAATATAGCAAACGCCTGGATTGCCTGCGTCGCACCCAGGCGGGCTGCTGGCCGGTGGGATACTCGCCCTCCAGAATATCTGGAGACACCATGGACATTGTGAGAAACATCCCGCGCTGGCTGTGCGCGCTGGGGTTGGCGGCGCTGGCCGTGCCCGCGTTCGCCATCGACGTGACCGCCGGACCACCCGCGCAGCCGGTGGCCGACAAGCAGCTCAGCATAGGCTCCCGCACCTTGCAACTGCCCGACGGCAACTGGACTTACGTAGCCCAGGCCCAGTGGAGCGTGAAGCGCGGCCCGCCGCCACGGCTGGCTGTGTTTGCCGCCTATGCGCTGGATGCGCAGGCCGGCCATATGCGTGCCGGTGTGGTGTTGGAGATGCCGGCCCGCAGCGTGGCCGGTGCCGACTGGGATGCCGAGACCTGCAAGCTGCGCAACCCCTTGTTCAGCGACAGCTTTGGCAGCAACTGGAAGGAATCGGAATGCCTGCAGGTCTTCCAGCGGTCCGGCCATTTGCTGGGCACGCAGGGTGAGTTCTACATCCAGGCACAGCAATGGCTGCAGGCGCAGTCCATCTCGCCGCCCGGCGCCGCCTACGAAGTGGTCTACACCAAGTACGGCCGCAATGACTACGGCCGGGTGCGGGTGTTCGTGCCCGCCCAGGCCGTGGAGAACGACGAAGAAATGATCGCCTGGGCCAAGCAGCTGCCCGACCTGCTGCGCGGCTTCATGGAGAAGCGCAGCACCGAGGTCAAGCTGCCGCCCATTCCGGCGCGTGCTGTGGTGGCGGAGCCTACCCAGGCGATTGCCCCGGTACCGGCCGCGTCTGCCGATGACAGCCGGGTCGTCGTGCCTTACCGCGCATCCGGCTATGCCAAGCTGGACGATCTGGACGCCTTGCCCTACAACGCCGAGCACGTGCGCAAGGCCTACCGCGACTGGCTGGGCCAACCCCTGCCGCGCGCGTTCGTCTTGTCCAGCCAGAAAGTGATTTACAGCGTGGGCCGCGACCCCGACGATGCCTCCGAGCCGCACGACCCGGCCGAGCGCGCCCTGGCCCGCTGCCGCCGTGCCAGCCAGACGCCGTGCCAGCTGTACGCCGTGGACAACGTGGTGGTCTGGGTACCCCCCGCCAAGCCTGCGACACCCGCGAAAGCCCCCTGAACCTCGGCCCGGTCTGTCCGCATACACAATAGGTTTTTCAGACAAGAGGGGACGTGGATGCGGATTGCCTTGTACCAGCCGGATGGGCCGCTGGAGTTTTGGATAAATGGTTTGCACGCCGTGTGGCCGCAGGCCGAAGTGGCACTGTGGGAGCCCGGCAGCCCGCCGGCCGACTACGCACTGGTGTGGGCGCCACCGCAGGCATTTTTTGACGAACAGCCGGGGCTGAAAGCCGTGTTCAACCTGGGCGCCGGGGTGGACGCGCTGATGCGCCTGCGCATTCCGCCGCAGACCCTGGTGGTGCGGCTGGACGACGCCGGCATGGCCGCGCAAATGGTGGAGTTTGTGTGCCATGCGCTGCTACGCCTGTTCCGCGATATGGATGGCTATCAGACCGATGCCCGGGCCGGCCGCTGGGTCCGGCGCGAACCCGCGTTGCGCAGCGATTTCCCGGTGGGCGTGATGGGCCTGGGCGTGCTGGGCACGCAGGTGGCGCAGGCGGTGCACGGCTTTGGCTTCCCGGTGCGGGGCTGGAGCCGCCAGCCCAGGGCGGTGGACGGCGTGCAGTGCTTTGCCGGTACAGCGCAGCTGGATGCGTTTCTGGCCGCCAGCCGGGTGCTGGTGTGCCTGCTGCCGCTCACGCAGGATACCGAGAACATCCTTAACCGGCACACCCTGTCGCAGCTGAAGCCTGGCGGCTATCTGATCAACGTGGCGCGCGGCGCCCACCTGGTGGATGCCGACCTGCTGGCCCTGCTGGACAGCGGCCACCTGGCCGGCGCCACGCTGGACGTGTTCCGCACCGAGCCGCTACCATCGCAACACCCGTTCTGGGGCCGCCCCCAGATCCACATCACCCCGCATATTTCAGCTCGCACCCTGCTGCCCGACAGCCTGGCGCAGATCATCGCCAAGCTGCAGGCCCTGCTGCAAGGCCTGCCCGTGGCGGGCGTGGTGGAACGCGAAAGAGGTTATTGAATGTCTTTGCCATCCCGCGTAAAACTCGTCGATGTCGGCCCACGTGATGGGCTGCAGAATGAAAAGCAGCCGGTGCCGGCGGCTGTCAAGATCGAACTGGTGCAGCGCCTGCAGCAGGCCGGCCTGACCGAGATCGAAGTCACCAGCTTTGTCAGCCCCAAGTGGGTGCCGCAGATGGCCGACAACGCCGAGGTCATGGCCGGCATCGTGCGCAAGCCCGGTGTGCGCTATAGCGTGCTGGTGCCCAATCTGCGTGGCCTGGAGGCGGCCCTGCCGACCCGGCCGGACGAGGTGGTGGTGTTTGCCGCCGCCAGCGAGGCCTTCAGCCAGCGCAACATCAACTGCAGCATCGAAGAAAGCATAGAGCGCTTCCGCCCGGTGGTGCAGGCGGCGCTGGCGCAGAACGTGGCGGTGCGCGGCGCCATCTCTTGTGCGGTAGGCTGCCCTTACGAGGGCGAAGTGGCGCCCGAGCGCGTGGCCATGGTGGCGCGGCTGATGCGCGAGATCGGTGTGCAGCACGTGGGTGTGGCCGACACGATTGGCGTGGGCACGCCGCTGAAGGTGCAGCGCGCGCTGGAGGCAGCCTTGCAGCATTTCGCGTTGGACGCCGTGTCTGGCCACTTCCACGACACCTACGGCCAGGCACTGGCGAATACGCTGGCCGCGCTGCAGCTGGGTGTGTGGCAGTTTGACGCGTCGGTGGCTGGCCTGGGCGGCTGCCCCTATGCCAAGGGCGCCACCGGCAACGTGGCTACCGAGGACGTGGTCTATATGTTGCATGGCATGGGCATAGATACCGGTATTGACCTGGATGGCTTGGTCGATGCGGGTGTTTACATCAGTGATTTTTTGGGCCGCAAATCGCAGTCGCGCGCGGCCACGGCTTTATGGAATAAAAGGACGGCGTGATGTGTGGAGCTGAACTCAAACCCCTGCCCGAGGGCGTGCAACGGGTGGCCGCCGCGCTGCAGGCCCAGGGCCACTTGCATATGCCGCGCATGCTGGAGGACGCCGCGCGCACGGCCCAGCAGGCGGCGGATGCGCTGGGCATTGCTCTGGGGCAGATCGCTAAGAGCATCATCTTCCGCCGCCTGTCGGACGATGCGGCGGTGCTGGTCGTCACCTCGGGCGACCGCCGTGTGGACGAAGCCAAGGTGGTGGCACTGGTCGGCGCGGTGGGCCGGGCCGATGCGGCATTTGTGAAGTCGCGCACGGGTTTCAGCATCGGCGGTGTGGCGCCACTGGGCCATGCCACGCCCCCGGTGACACTGATAGACCAGGACCTGTTCCGCTTTGCCGAAATATGGGCCGCCGCCGGCCATCCGCACGCGGTGTTCGCGCTGGCTCCGGCGGACCTGCGGCACCTCACTGGTGCGCCGGTGGCCGATGTGGCACTGGCCGAGTCTGTGGTGTGAATGCTGCGGATTTGATAGCTGCTCGCACAGGTGTTATCTGCGCCAGCGGCCAATTTGATGTGGAATCTCCATGCGTGTCCATCTGCCAGCTGGACACAGCAGGTGCCCTGTGCATAGGCTGCCTGCGCACCCTGGACGAGATTGCCGCCTGGAGCAGCATGGATGTTGCGGCCAAGCGCGCGGTCTGGGTGCGGCTGGCCTCGGCGGGTTTGTAAAGTCCGGGGCACCAGGTCACGGGGGTGTGCGGGGCTGGGCTTGCACTCGTATGATGCGCCTCTTGAATACATTGCCACGGGCTCGCCATGCATCTCCACCGGTTGTTTCACGTGTTCAGCATCTTCTGCCTGGTGCTTGTGTGCCAAGGAGCCCGTGCGCAGGCCAGCAAGCTGGTGATAGAGGAAGACCGGCAAACCTGGCGCTTTCTGGCGGATGACACCAGTGTGCTGGAGCAGCGCCTGGTGTACCGGGTGCTGTCGCCCGAGGGCGCGCAAAGTATCAGCAGCGTCCCACTGAGTTACCAGGACGGTTGGCAGGCCCTCGAGCTGGTGGAGGCATACACCCTCAAGCCTGATGGTCGGCGCCTGCCGGTGTCACCAGATGCCATTCAGAAGCAAAGTGGCGCTTTGGGAGGCAGCACAGGCATGACCTGGCCCGAGTTGCGGGTCTGGCAGCTGAAATTCCCCGATGTGCAAGTGGGCGACCGCGTTGTGCTGCACCACAAGCAGACGCAGCTGAAGCCCCTGTTACCTGGCTGGCGCAGCTTCAGCTGGTTTGCCAACTACAACGTCAACACGGAAAAGTTGCTGGTCGAAGTGCAGGCACCCAAGGACCTGGCCCTGGCGGTAGAGACGCAAGGTGTTGAAGTCAGCCGCAGCGAGGCGGATGGTTTGCAAATCCAGCGCTTTACCGGTCAGGTAGCCGCCAGGGCCTACGACCCGGGCACCAGCAATGCGTCTACCACCGTGGCGCGGGTGCTGGTGTCTTCCTTGGTGAGCAATGAGGCGCTGGCGGATCGCTTTGCCCGGGTGGTGCAGCCCAAGCTGGCTCCCCATTCCGCACTGCGCGACATTGCCGAGCGCGAGACGAAAGGGCTGACCGAGCCCGCGGAGAAGGCCAAGGCACTGTATGACTGGGTGCGCAAGAACATCCGTTACAACGCCGTCTACCTGGGGGCCGGTGGCTGGGAGCCCAACGACATGGCGCATATTCTGGATACCCGCTACGGCGACTGCAAAGACCATATGCTGTTGCTGATCGGTTTGTTGAAGGCGGTGGACGTGGAGGCCGTTCCCGCATTGATCAATACGGGGGGCGACTACACGCTGAACTCGGTCGCGGCGGGTTTCAACCATGTCATCGTGTACGTGCCTGCGCAGGATCTTTATCTGGACCCCACGGGCACCTCGGTGCCTTTCGGCTCCTTGCCCAGGGGCGTGTATGGCAAACCGGTGCTGCTGGCGCGCGTACAGGGCAGCAGCGTGGGGCAGACACCGGTTTTGACCCCCGAGCGCAACCGGATGGAAAGCCGCAGCGACTTTCAGATCAGTGCGGAGGGCGCGCTCCAGGGCTCTGTGCATATTGCCGCAAGCGGGCAGGCCGCGCTGTGGTTGCAAGACCGTTTGGCGCAGATACCTGCGGGTAAAGAAGGCGAAGCGGTGCGAGGCTGGCTGGAGGCGGCAAAGATCACCGGCACCGGCACCCTGCGATACCCGCCATTGGACCGGGATCGCGCCGAGCAGACGCTGGAGCTGGACATTTTGATTCCGCACTACGTGTCGAACCCGGAAGCGGGCAGTCTGCGTGCCAACCCGAGCATCCCGAATCTGCAGGTGTATATCCTGGACAACCTGGGGAATTTCAGCACGGAGCAGCGGCGCTTTGCCATGCCTTGTCTGCCCAAGTGGGTGCGCGAAGAATTCAAGCTGCAGTTTGATCCCTTGTTTACCTTGCAGCATCCACCCAAGGATCTGGCCTTCGAGGGAGAGGGACTGCGCTTTAACGCCCACTACAGTTTGGACAAGCAGGTGCTGCAAGGCGACCGCGAGTTTGTGGATCGCAATCCGTCCATGGTGTGCGATGTTGCTCTGTATGCCCAGCGCAAGCCCTCCATGCAGGCGATTGCGAAAAACCTGCGTCAACAGCTGATCTACCAGCAATAGGCCTCCACTGGCGGTCTCGGGATGCGATGAAGCACATTACCTTTTATTTCGATGTCGTCTCTCCCTATGCGTACCTGGCGTTTCACAAGCTGCCACGGGCGCTGCAGGGCCTGAGCTATTCCGTCGCCTACCAGCCGGTGTTTCTGGGCGGGTTGCTGCAGTACCACGGCGTGCGCGGCCCGGCCGAGGTGCCGGCCAAGCGTGACTGGCTGTACCGCCATGTGCAGTGGCTGGCGCATGCCGAGGGCATTGCGCTGGACCTGCCGGTGGTGCACCCATTCAACCCGCTGCCGCTGCTGCGCCTGGCTCTGGCCTGCGACCCGCAGGGGCTGCCTAGCCGCCATCTGACCGAGGCTGTGTTTCAGCACGTGTGGTGCGGTGGTGCGGATGCGGCCGATCCAGTCCGCTTTGCCGCGTTGCAGCAGCAACGGCCGCTGCTGCGCGACCCGATGGGGGGCGAGGTCAAGACTGCATTGAAACAGGCCACCGATGCGGCACTGCAAAAAGGGGTGTTTGGTGTGCCCACTTTTGAAGTGGATGACAAGCTGTTCTGGGGCATGGATGCCTTGCCCATGCTGCGCGCTTACTGTGCGGGGGACGCCTGGTTCGACGGCCCCGCGTGGGAGGCTGCCAGCCGCGTGGCGCAGGCGGCTGGCAAAGGTTAACGCAGTTGCTTAGTGGCCAGATGCGCCGGATGCGCCCAGGCCGGTTTCCGAGCGTACTTGCTGCGCCTTGAACGCGTCGCGCTCCTTGTCTGCTTGCGGGCTGCGGTCCAGTATCGAGAACAGCCAGATACCGATGAAGCCGATGGTCATGGAGAACAGTGCCGGCGATGTGTAGGGGAACAGCGCCGAGCCCTTGGCGTGGCCCAAGGTGGCTTCCCAGACCGATGGCGACACCACGGTCAGGCCTACCGACGAGATCAGGCCCATGAAGCCACCAATGACCGCGCCGCGCGTGGTGCAGTCTTTCCAGAGCACCGACATGAACAGCACCGGGAAGTTGGCCGAGGCCGCAATAGCGAATGCCAGCGAGACCATGAAGGCAATGTTCTGCTTCTCGAAGGCGATGCCCAGGGCCACGGCCACGATGCCCAGGGCGACGGTGGTGATACGCGATACCTTCAGCTCGGAGGCGCTGTCGGCCTTGCCCTTTTTGAACACCGTGGCGTACAAGTCGTGCGACACGGCAGAGGCGCCCGACAGCGTCAGGCCCGCGACCACGGCCAGGATGGTGGCAAACGCCACGGCCGAGATGAAGCCGAAGAAGATGTTGCCGCCCACCGCCTTGGCGACCAGCACCGCAGCCATGTTGGAGGACCCGCCGCCGCCTTTGATGACGCCCTTGATGGTGTCGGCAAACTCGGGGTTGGTCAGCACCAGGGTGATCGCGCCAAAGCCGATGATGAAGATCAGCAGGTAGAAGTAGCCGATCCAGGTGGTGGCCCACAGCACGGATTTACGCGCTTCCTTGGCGTTTGGTACGGTGAAGAAGCGCATCAGGATGTGGGGCAGGCCGGCGGTGCCGAACATCAGCGCCATGCCGAAGGAGATGGCCGAGATCGGGTCTTTCACGAAGCCACCCGGGCCCATGATGGCCAGGCCGATCTTGGCGGCCTCTTCGGGCATCTTGCCGTCGTTGGCGGCAATCTGTGTTTTCACTTCCACCGCTTTGGCAAACAGGGCTTCGGGGCTGAAGCCGAATTGCGCCAGCACCATCACGGCCATGAAGGTCACGCCGGCCAGCAGCATGCAGGCCTTGATGATCTGCACCCAGGTGGTGGCCGTCATGCCGCCGAACAGCACGTAAACCATCATCAGCGCGCCGACGATCACCACTGCCAGCCAATAGTCCAGACCGAATAGCAGCTTGATCAGTGCGCCAGCGCCCACCATCTGCGCGATCAGGTAGAACGCCACCACCACCAGCGTGCCGGAGGCGGCAAACATGCGGATCGGCGTTTGCTGGAAGCGGTAGGCCGCCACGTCGGCAAAGGTGAATTTGCCCAGGTTACGCAGGCGCTCGGCCATCAGGAAGGTGATGACCGGCCAGCCCACCAGAAAGCCGATGGAGTAGATCAGTCCGTCATAGCCTGATGCCATCACGGCGGCAGAAATACCGAGGAAGGAAGCGGCCGACATATAGTCACCCGCAATCGCCAAGCCGTTCTGGAAGCCCGTGATGCCGCCGCCGGCGGTATAGAAATCAGAGGCCGATTTGGTCTTGGCGGCAGCCCATTTGGTGATGAACAACGTGCCCACCACAAAGATGCCGAACATGGTGATGGCCACCCAGTTGGTGGGTTGTTTGTCCACCTGACCCAGGTCTGCGCCAGCAGCCAGTACCGCACCGGTTGCTGCCATGAGCGCGAAGGCGCAGAAGGTTTTGAGCAGGGATTTCATTGGGCTGCATCCTTCAGGATTTCGGCGGTCAGGCGGTCGTATTCGCTGTTGGCTCGGCGCACGTACAAGCCAGTGATAAGAATGGTGAAGACAATCACGCCCAGCCCGATGGGAATGCCCAGGGTGGTGACGCCGTTGCCTATCGGCTGTGCGAGGAAAGGCTTGTCGAAAGCAATCAGGGCGATGTAGCCGTAGTACACCAACATCATTAGTGCGGTGAGTGTCCAGCCGAAGCTGCCGCGCTTGCGCCGCAGTTCGTGGTACTTGGGATTGGCCTCGATACGGGCCACGACGGGGTCTGTCATGCTGGTCTCCAGTGGTTCTTTGTGGCCCGCACCAGGGTGAGGGGATATATGTCAGCGCTGCGGAGTGTGGGCAGAGGGGCTGACCGGGAACTGACTTTTTCGGCTGCGCAGCTTCGCTCAGGGTTTATCCCCGGATGTGTGCTTTTGTAAGGAAATGGTCAGGTGGTATTCGAAAAATGCTTCGAGACCACCCTTGGAGGAGGTCCGCACAACAAAGGAGACAAGCTATGGCAACAATCGCGGGAGCAACACCCAGGCCCATGACAGGTGAAGAGAAGAAGGTCATCTTCGCCTCGTCGCTAGGTACCGTGTTTGAGTGGTACGACTTTTATCTATACGGTTCTTTGGCGGCCATCATCGCCAAGCAATTCTTCGGTGGGCTGGACCCCACCTCTGGCTACATCTTTGCGCTGCTGGCGTTTGCCGCGGGCTTTCTGGTGCGGCCTTTCGGGGCGATTGTGTTCGGCCGTCTGGGCGACATGATCGGGCGCAAATACACCTTCCTGGTCACCATTTTGATCATGGGCTTGTCCACCTTCATTGTGGGGCTGCTGCCCAGCTATGCATCCATCGGCATTGCCGCTCCCATCGTGTTGGTAGCCTTGCGCATGCTGCAGGGCCTGGCGCTGGGCGGTGAGTACGGGGGAGCCGCCACCTACGTGGCCGAGCATGCACCGCACGGTAAACGCGGTGCCTATACCTCGTGGATCCAGACCACGGCGACCTTGGGTCTGTTTCTGTCGTTGATTGTGATCCTGGGCTGCCGGGAAGCCCTGGGCGCGGACTTTGATACCTGGGGCTGGCGCGTGCCCTTCCTGGTTTCCATTCTGCTGCTGGGTGTGTCGGTGTGGATCCGTTTGAGCATGAACGAATCACCCGCCTTCCAGAAGATGAAGTCCGAGGGTAAGACTTCCAAGGCGCCGTTGACCGAATCCTTTGGCCAGTGGAAGAACCTGAAGATCGTGATCCTGGCCCTGGTTGGCCTGACTGCTGGCCAGGCTGTGGTCTGGTACACCGGGCAGTTTTATGCACTGTTCTTCCTGACGACCATCGCCAAGGTGGACGCGACCACGGCCAACCTGTTCATCGCCGTGGCTCTGCTGATTGGCACGCCGTTCTTCATCTTCTTCGGTGCGTTGTCGGACAAAGTGGGCCGTAAACCCATCATCATGGGTGGCTGCCTGTTGGCTGCGGTGACGTATTTCTCGGTGTTCCCGGCCCTGCTGCAGTACGCCAACCCCGCGTTGGTGGCCGCACAGAAGTCGGTTCCGGTGGTGATTACAGCCGACCCGGCGCAGTGCTCCTTCCAGGGCAGTCCGATCGCGCGCGACATCGACTTCACCAGTTCCTGCGACATCGCCAAACGCACTTTGACGCAAAACTACATTCCCTATACGAATGTGAATGGCGCGCCAGGCAGCACGGCCAACATCAAGTTGGGTGACAAGGAAATCGCGTCAGTCACCGGTGCGTTGAACGAGAAGCGCGACGCCTTCTCGGCCGACAGCAAGAAGGAAATCGATACTTTCCGCAAGACCGTGGTGGATGCCGCCAAGGCCGCTGGGTTGACCGTCAAGGCCGACAACGCCGCGATGAACAAACCAATGATGCTGCTGATCCTGGTCTACCTGGTGATCCTGGTGACCATGGTGTATGGCCCGATCGCGGCCATGCTGGTGGAGATGTTCCCGACCCGCATCCGCTACACCTCGATGAGCCTGCCCTACCACATCGGCAATGGCTGGTTTGGCGGCCTGCTGCCGACCACGGCTTTCGCCATGGTGGCGGCCACCGGCGATATCTTCTATGGTCTGTGGTACCCCGTGGTGGTCGCAGCCGGCACCTTTGTGATCGGCATGCTGTTCGTCAAGGAAACCAAGGACGTGGATATTTACGCCAACGATTGAGACTGCGTAGCCAGCTCCGGCCGGTGCGGCTCTGTTGCTGCACCGGCCATGATTTTGAAGTAAAGGCGCTCGTAGCCGCTTTGCATTGGGGGCTTGCCTGACAGCGGTGCGTAGCCCAGGCCAAAGGCCGTATCGATATGTTTCCAGTCCTCTGCACGTAGCAGGCGGGCGGCAGCCGGGAAGATCACGCGCTCCTCATGCTGCATATGCGCCTGGTAATACGCGATGTACTCGTAGGCGGCTTCATTGAAAGCGGCACTGCGTGGCTCTCCCATTATTTCCCAGGCGATCAGGGTGTGCTGCAGTGAGCGCACCAGGGCGTCACCGCGAACGTGTTCTTTCTCCAGCTTTTCTACGTCCGGGAAGAGTTGCGGCGCCACGCGCAGCAGTTGCGGAAACAGAAAGTCCGACTCCTTGGGATGGTGCAGTTTTTCCGGGAGTTCGTCGATATAAAACAGCATGGCACGCAGCAGGTCGAAAAAGCGCTCGGGCTCGTCCTGCGGACCGCGGTCGAGCAGGCGCTTCATGGCACGCAGAACGCATGCTAGTTCCGCATGTTCGTTGCGTAGCATCTGCAGGCTGGGGGGCAGCCGGTATTCACCCATCTCTTGTGGCACGCGAGACTCCGTCTCAGGTGGCATCGGCGATGTGCATGACGATCCTGCCTTCGATATTGCCGCTGCGCATGCGGTCGAATACAGCGTTGATATTGTCTAGCTTGTCCTCTGAGTAAATGGTCCGGACCTTGCCGTCGCCGGCAAAGGCGAGTGCTTCCTGCAGGTCCATGCGGGTGCCGACGATGGAGCCGCGCACGGTCTTGGCGTTGAGCACCATGTCGAAAATAGGCAGGGCAAAATCTCCGGGAGGCAGGCCGACCAGGGACATGGTGCCGCGCTTGTGCAGCATGCCCAGACCCTGTGCGAAAGCGGAGCGGGACACGGCCGTGACCAGCACGCCGTGTGCGCCGCGCAGTGCGCGCTGCACCTCTTGTACCGGGTCCTGCTGTGCTGCATGGATCACCATGTCGGCGCCCAGACGCTCGGCAAGCTGTAGCTTGGCTGTATCGATGTCCACCGCAATCACATGGAAGCCCATGGCTTTGGCGTATTGCACCGCCAGATGCCCCAGCCCGCCTATGCCGGAGATGGCGACCCAGTCGCCGGGCTTGCAATCCAGTACCTTGAGACCCTTGTAAACGGTGACTCCTGCGCACAGCACCGGAGCGATTTCTGCGAACCCTACATTGGCTGGCAGATGGCCCACGTAGCCTGGGTCGGCCAATACGTATTCGGCATAGCCGCCGTTGACCGTATAGCCGGTCATTTGCTGGCTGTCGCAAAGGGTTTCCCAGCCGGTGATGCAGTGCTCGCAATGGCCGCAGGCGGTATGCAGCCACGGTACGCCCACGCGGTCGCCTTCCCGGATGTTCTTGACGCCCGCGCCCACGGCGGCGACAAAGCCCACGCCTTCGTGGCCGGGAATGAAGGGCAGGCTGGGTTTCACCGGCCAGTCACCCTCGGCGGCATGTAAATCGGTATGGCATACACCAGACGCGACGACCTTGACCAGCACCTGGCCGGCGGGCACCTCGGGAATGGCGACTTCTTCGATCTGCAGAGGCTGTCCAAAGGCATGGACTACGGCAGCTTTCATGGTGCGCATGGCGGGCTCCTGTTGCGGCAAGGGACGCCAGCCGGTGCTAGTCCGGTGGCATATGGCCCACTTTAGGCCGGTCAGGCGAGCAGCGCTTTGCGCTGGATCAAGGTTTAGACCATGAAAAGACCTTGAGCAGGCTCTCAGAGCTGCGATGCGGTCGTCTGGCCTACAACCACGCCGTGCAAAAAAGCCTGCAGTACGGGGTCTGCTTGCAACTGTTCCGCGAGCGTCACAGCTTGCGCCACGTCGCGCGCGGCGCCCAATCGGCTTTGCAGTTGCAGGGCTCGTGCGTGCCATTGCTGCGCCCGTTTAGCCGGCAGCACGCTGCGCAATGCTTCGATGCCATAGCGCAGTCGCTTGGCCAGAATGCGCAGACGGTGCTGGCCGTCCAGCGTGGATGGGGCTTGTTGGGCTTGTTCCAGTTTCTTGTGCAGGCGCTGCATGCGCTTGCGGGCCCAGCCGGACAGGGGTGGGGCAGGTTTTGCCATGGGCTCCACTGGATGGGAGGGGCTTTCCAACCACTCCACCATGGCTAGCAGGCAGGCGCCCGTGCGCGGGTCTTCCAGCAGTTTTCGTGCGGCTTGGCGCTGCACATGTGCGGCTTGTTCCAGGTCCGACATCAGTTTGAGCCAGCCGGGTGTGCGCCGTGCGTGGCCCTGGGTGTATGTGGTGTGCAATGCCGGCAAGCTGCTGGTGCGGGCCACGTCCAGATCGCGCAGTCGCCCCAGGGTGGCCACCAGGGGCTGCAATGCTGCCCATGAGGGTACGGCTTCGGTTGGGAACTGTTTTTTGCACAGCCGCCAGAAGCTGTTGAAGCGGCGCCAAGCGATCCGCGCCTGATGGACCAGCTCTGGATCATCGCTGCGGCGCAGCGCGTCCAGGTTGGCCATCCACTGGCCCAGCATTTCGCGTAGCAGTTGGCGAGCGGCTTCGCCAACGGGCTGGTTTTTTGACAGTGCCAGGGGCTTGGCACGTAGCGGGGCGTCGTGCGCGTTCTGGGCGAGCTGGTAGCCGCGTGCGGCTTTGCTGGTTTGTGACGGCAATACCGCTACCGTATGGGCAATTTTCCTTGCCAGGTCGAACAGCGCTTGTGGCGGGCCGGCAAGCAGCTCCAGCTCCAGTTCGCAAATGGGAGCTTGCTGGTCCCTGACTATGGTTTTGCCACGGTCCAGGGCTACTTCGACCACGCTGCCGTCGCGCTGGCGTACGGTCCACAGCGTGCGCTCGAAGGTCGTGGCGAAGCAGGGC
This sequence comes from Rhodoferax sp. GW821-FHT02C08, assembly GCF_059421805.1. NCBI lineage: Bacteria > Pseudomonadati > Pseudomonadota > Betaproteobacteria > Burkholderiales > Comamonadaceae > Rhodoferax > Rhodoferax sp. GW821-FHT02C08. The sequence continues at coordinate 48,200 of NZ_JBWKVR010000019.1, read as the reverse complement.
TGCAGCGCAGCGAAAAGGCTGTCGTCCGGGTCCAGCTCGGGCCAGGGCGTGTTGTTCAGTGCGGCGCGTACCAGGTTTTCATCTGGCACGGGCGTTTCCCATTCGCCGCGCTGGCTCAGGGCGGAGGCGCTGTTGCCGGCAGTTTTCAGCGTTTGCAGCCATTGTGGCGTGCCGCTTCCATCTACTTTGCGAATACGCAGGGCAATGCGCTGTTGGCGCAGGCGCTGGTCGGGTGTGTCGTAGTAGACGTTGTGCAGCTGCAGTATCTGGGGTTTGCGTCGTGCCAGAGGTGGAGTGCGGGCCAGGCGCTGCGCCAGGTTTTCCGGGTCGGCGCAGGGCAGAGCGAGTTTGAGTTCGATTTCCATGGGATGCTGTGGCGGCTGTGCGGGAGCTGTATTTTGCGGCCACAGCACTCCCGCCGTGCGCGGCGCCGGTCAGCTAAATGATTGCGCCAGTGAATCCAGCAGAACCTTGGGCGAGTGGTCGTGGCGCGTGACGGGCGGCACAGCGCGTTGCACTTTCAGCAGTTGGTACACCGCCATCTGTGCCGCGCGCACCGAATACTCCACGGTAAACACCACGTCGTCGGGAATTTCGACAAACTGGCTCACAAAAGCCAGATTGTGCGAGCAAAGTGGCACGGGTAAGGGGCGGTCGGACTTGGCACGAGGCATAAACATGCTGGTGATGTAGGGCATGCGGCAAGGCACGCAGTTGGCACCGGTTAAAACCTCTGGGTCGAAGTTCAGATGGCCGCGCAACTCTTGCAGTATCTCTGCACCGCTGCACTCGCTCATGGGTTTGGCGACAAAGTCGCCGATGCGGTCGGGCTGCAGTGCGTAGCCCCAGAATACCTGCTGGTCCGCTGGCTGGTCGCGAAAGTGCGGCTGGTGGTAGAGCACGATAGACATCTGCCAACGCGAGTCCTTGAAGGTCACCAGCCCTCCCGTACCCGCGGCGTTGCCTGAAAACGCCTCCATGCGGTCAAAGAAGGCGGGTTGTGTGCAGGTCACTGTAAACGAGGCCCAGTAGGATTCGCTGATACTGCTGTTGAAAGCCGCCGGGTTGCCAAACTCGGGCCGGCCGCGCGCAATTTTTTCCCACAATGTCCAGCCATGGCTATCCGCCTTGGTGAGCCGCGGCGCTGGTGCATCCATTGAGCCAGTGCTGGAGGCATCGGTCATCGATGCATTCTGGAAAAACACCAGATCATCGGACCCGGCGGCCAGCTGCTGCACGCCTTGGGCATTGCGCAGTGTCATGCCTTGCACGTGGACCTTGCCCGCTGCATCGTGCAGGTCGAAGTCGGTGACGGTCGTGCCATGCTCGAAGCGCACACCTTGTTTGCGCAGCCAGGTCACCAGCGGCTGCACGATGGAGTCGTTCTGGTTGTAGACGGTGCGCTTTACGCCGGCCAGCGATGCGATGCGCGGGAACTCGTTCATAAAGCGGTGCAGATAGCGCTTGAGTTCAACGGCGCTATGCCAGGGTTGGAAGGCGAACGTGGTTTGCCACATCCACCAGAAATTGGTTTGAAAGAAGGACGGCGAAAGCCAATCGGTGATGCGGCTTGTGCCGAGGGTCTCCTCGGAGGTTTCGGCCAGTCTCAGCAGCTCAATGCGGTCTGCGTTGCTGAAGCCCATGGAAGACACATCTTGTTTGAAGCGGTTGTGGTCTACCAAACGCGCCCGCGAGTGGGCAGGGTGCGCCTGATTGAAGCGCACGGTTTCGCTGTAGATCGATTCGCCCGGGTGATCGAGTGACGGTATCGTCTTTAATAAATACCACAGGCATTCATAGTGGTCGGTCGTGAGCATGCGGCCGCCGCGCAGCGAGTAGCCCGACTCGGGGCGGAGGGCCGCATCCAGGCTGCCGCCTAGCAGCGGGGTGCTCTCGAAGATGGTGATGCGGGAGCCGGGGACTTTCGCATCTCGGACCATGAACGCGGCCCCGGCGAGAGAGCCAATACCGCCGCCGACAAAATATGCTTGCATACGCATGCTTCCTCTTTTGACAAGGAGTCATGCTAGCCAGGCTGGGCGCCAGATCCATTGAGAAAGGTCAAGCAATACGATTGCCAATCATCTGCGTATTGGCAACTGAGGGTAAGCCGCTGTTTCTACTGGCTGGCCAGGTCGAATATTCTCGCCAAGGGCACCCATTTTTCGCCCGCTGGCGTCCAGGGTGTGGGGGCCTGGTAGGTCCACATCAGCTCTTCCCAGCGCACGATGGCTGGGTTGGTCAGAGATGCCTGCGCCATGCGCTCTGCGTTGTAGACCGCTGGGTCCACCTCCATCACCATGAAGAGGCGGGTGCCCAGGCGGTAAATCTCCATGCCCAGCACGCCCTGGGTGCGCAAGTGTGCGTGGACTTCTGGCCAGATTTTTACGTGGGCACGTTCGTACTCGGCAATGCGCTCGGCATCGTCCACCAGGTCCAGTGCCAGGGCGTAGCGCATGCTTACAGCTTGTGCGTCAGCAATGCGTACTGGCGGTCGGGCTCGGAGGAGACGACCTGGAACTGTGCAACGGTTCCCACTAGATCGCTGGCCTGGTTTTGCAGGCTACTGGCCGCCGCCGCCATCTGCTCTACCAGGGCCGCGTTTTGCTGCGTGACCTGGTCCATCTCGCGGATGGCTTCGCCGATTTGCGACACACCCTGGCTTTGCTGCGCGCTGGAGGCGCTGATTTCGGCCATGATGCCCGTGACTCTTTGGATAGCTGTCAAAACCTGCTCCATGGTGGCGCCGGCCTTGTCTGCCTGCTGGCTGCCTACTGCCACGCGCTCTACGCTAGAGCCGATCAGGCTTTTAATTTCCTTGGCGGCCTGGGCGGAGCGCCCGGCCAGCGAGCGCACTTCGGATGCCACCACGGCAAAGCCCCGGCCTTGCTCGCCGGCCCGCGCGGCTTCCACTGCCGCGTTCAGCGCCAGGATATTGGTCTGAAAGGCGATGCCATCGATCACGCCAATGATGTCCTCGATCTTGCGTGAGGCCGTGTTGATGCCGCGCATGGTCTCTACCACTTGGCCTACCACGGCACCGCCTTCCGAGGCGACAGTGGAGGCTTGCTGTGCCAGGCGATTGGCTTCGCGTGCGCCTTCGGCGTTTTGCTTGACGATGGAGTCCAGCTCTTCCATGGACGCCGAGGTTTCTTCGAGGGCGCTGGCTTGCCGCTCGGTGCGGGTACTCAGGTCCTGGTTGCCTTTGGCTATTTCTGTACTGGCCATAGCGACCGATTCCGCTCCATTGCGCACGCTGACCACCACCTGCGTCAGGCTGGCCTGCATACCGTCCATGGCCGCCATCAGGCTGCGGGTATCTGTCGCCTGGACGGGGATGGCCTGGGTCAGGTCCCCGGCACCAATACGCACCGCCACTGAAGTGGCTTCCTTGGGTTCACCGCCCAGTTGTGACGACAGCAGGCGGACGATGCCAACTGATAGCACCAGGGCAATGACGATACTGGCCACGCACACCGACAAGGATTGGATCAGGGCGGCCTGGTAGGCGTCACTGGAGCTTTTGAATGCGGTTGCGTTTTCCTGCTGCTGGTGCAGCATGCCCGCGTCCAGCGATTGCTGCCAGGCGTCTATCGCATTCCCTACGAGATCAAGTGTCTTGATGGCTTCGGAGTCCTTGTGTTCCTGCACGCTGGCATACAGGCTGGCAAGCAGTGGCGCCGACTTCTGAAAGGCCGCGTCCACCGTCTTCCAGGAGGCATCAATGTCCGCGCCCTGGCTGGAAGCATTCAGTCGCTGACGGATGGCTTGGTAGTGGTCCAGCTCGTTCTTGTAGGCTTTGATTTCCTCGGCAATCTCGGCGTCGCTGTTGAGCAAGATGATTTTGCGCACCGACAGGCTGATTTTTGCCACCGATTTGTAGAGGTCATATGCGATGGCAATCTGCACATTGTTGTGCTTTTCCATGGTCTCCAGATTCGCCTGCATTCTGCGCATCATCGTTGCATTCAATGCGCTGGAGAGCAGGTACACCAGCAGCATCAGGCCAAATCCGGCGAACAGGATGTGGGAGATTTTCGCATTCGACACTTTCATGGCACAGGCTCCTTTGACCGCAGGTATCAGGACAGGGCTCTGTCCAGATGTGTGTAGCCGCCATCCACGAAAATCCATTGTCCGGTGGTGTGGGATGAGGCGTCGGACAGCAGGAAGACGGTCATGCGCGCAAGTTCCTCGGATGTGGTCATGCGGTGGCCCAACGGAATCTTGGCCGTGATGGACGCCAGCTTTTCGGCCGCATTGTCAAAGCTGCTGATCCAGCGCTCGTATAGCGGCGTCATTACCTCGGCCGGAATGACCGCATTCACCCGCACGCCGTCGTTTAGCAAAGCGGCCGCCCATTCGCGCGTCAGCGATAGCTGCGCACCTTTCGACGCACAGTAGCCGCTGGTATTGCCCTGGCCGGTAATGGCAGTTTTGGACGACACGTTCACGATGGCGCCTTTGGATGCCTTTAGGTGCGGCACACAGTAGTGGGCCATCACGTAGTAATGGATCAGGTTGCGTTCCAGCGAGCCCACAAAGGCGTCTCGCCCGGCGTCCAGTCCGATGTTGTCGTTGATGCCTGCGTTGTTCACCAGTCCATCTAGTTGACCAAAGCGCTCCAGGGTTTGCGCGACCGCGTTCTTGCAGGCTGCGTCGTCGGATAGCTCTACCTGGAAGAATGCATGCGTGTGGCCCTGCAGCTGCGCTGCAAAGTCGGCCGGCATGGGGCTTTTGCCGAAGATCACCGGAATGGAGCCTTCCTGTGCCAGCGTGAGTGATATGGCTGCGCCTATGCCGCTGGCGCCACCGGTCACGATGACTACCTTGTTTTTCAGATGCAAATCCATATGCGTTCTTTATCCAGTTGTCGTTGGGCCGCTGCCGTGGCCCTTGCTTGTGGGCTTTGGCTGCGGCAGGCATTGCGCTGCATCAGGCCGTGGTGCGGGCCTTGGGCTTGAATTGGTACTCTTGTAACGAGGCCGCCTTCATCTCGATGGAGAAACCTGGCGCCTGGGGTGGCATATAGGCTGCGTTCTGGATCACGCAGGGCTCCAGGAAGTGCTCGTGCAGATGGTCTACATACTCGATGACACGTCCTTCGCGGGTGCCTGCGATACACAGGTAGTCGATCATGGACAGGTGCTGCACGTATTCACACAGGCCCACGCCGCCGGCATGCGGACACACCGGCAAGTTGTACTTGGCCGCCATCAGCATCACGGCCAGGATTTCGTTCACGCCACCCAGGCGGCAGGAGTCGATCTGTACCACGTCGATGGCGCCGCGCATGATGAGCTGCTTGAAGATGACGCGGTTCTGGCACATCTCGCCGGTGGCGACCTTGACCGGGTGCACGCCTTCGCGGATCACGCGGTGGCCTTCGATGTCATCGGGGCTGGTCGGCTCTTCAATGAACCAGGGTTTGGCAAATGCCAGTTCGCGTACCCATTCCACGGCCTGATTGACTTCCCAGACCTGGTTGGCGTCAATCATCAGGTGGCGGTCTGGTCCCAGCGCTTCGCGGGCAATACGCAGGCGGCGGATATCGTCAGCCTTGTCGCGGCCGACTTTCAGCTTGATGTGGTTGAAGCCCGCGTCGGTGGCCTCTTTGCACAGGCGACGCAGCTTGTCATCGTCATAGCCCAACCAGCCGGCCGAGGTGGTGTAGCAGGGGTAGCCTTCGCGCTCCAGCGTGGCCCAGCGTTCTTCCTTTCCGACGGCTTTTTTCTTCAACAGCGCCAGCGCTTCTTCGGGTGTGATGCAGTCGGTGATGTAGCGGAAGTCGATCAGTTTGACCAACTCCTCGGGACTCATGCGCGAAACCAGTTTCCATACCGGCACGCCTTCTTGCTTGGCCCACAGGTCCCAGACCGCGTTGACCACGGCACCGGTGGCCAGGTGGATGGCGCCCTTGTCCGGGCCAATCCAGCGCAGCTGGCTGTCGGAGGTGATGTAGCGCCAGAAGCGCCCCATGTCCTCGGCGACCCAGTCCATGTCCAGGCCCACCACCAGATGCCGCATGGCCTCGATGGCGGCGCAGCAGATTTCGTTACCTCGGCCAATGGTGAAGGTCAGGCCGTGGCCTTCCAGGCCAGGTTGGTCGGTTTCCAGAATAACGTAGGCCGCGGAATAGTCCGGGTCCGGATTCATGGCATCCGAGCCATCCAGGTGTTGCGAGGTGGGGAAGCGCACGTCCAGGACGCGCAGATTGGTGACTTTGCTCATGTCAGGCTTGTACGGTGACTTGTGTTTGGGTGCCCAGGCCATCAATGCCCAGGTGGATGGATTGCCCAGCGCGTAGATACACGGGAGGCTTCTGCCCCATGCCTACGCCGGGTGGGGTGCCCGTGGAAATCACGTCGCCGGGCTGCAGACTCATGAAGCGGCTCAGGTAGGCAATCAAAAACTGTACGCCGTAGACCATGGTCGATGTGCTGCCGTTCTGGTAGCGCTTGCCGTCCACTTCCAGCCACATCTTCAGGGCCTGTGGGTCAGGTACTTCATCTGCTGTGACCAACCAGGGGCCGATGGGGCCGAAGGTGTCGCAACCTTTGCCTTTGTCCCAGGTGCCGCTGCGGTCCAGCTGGTATTCGCGCTCGGACACGTCGTTGACCACGCAATAGCCGGCCACGTGCGACAGGGCATCCGCTGCGCTGATGTAGCGACCGCCTTGGCCTATGACGACGCCCAGCTCGACTTCCCAATCTGTCTTGACCGAGCCGCGCGGAATCTCCACCTGGTCATTCGGTCCGACGATGGCACTGGTCCATTTGTTGAATACCACGGGTTCCGGTGGTACTTGCATGCCGCTTTCGGCAGCATGGTCCGAGTAGTTCAGGCCAATGCATATGAACTTGCCTACGCTGCCCACGCAGGGGCCCAGGCGCAGGTCTTTTTGGGGCATACCCGCTACCAAGGGCAGGCTGTCCAGGTTCACGCCACGTAGACGCGCCAGGCTTTCGGGCAGCAAGGCTGCACCTGCGACATCGGCGATCACGTCCGACAGATCGCGCACACGGCCTTGGCTGTCCAATACGCCAGGCTTTTCCTGGCCTGGCAATCCGTAGCGTAAAAGTTTCACTGTGCTTCCTTTGCAGTCAAAAAAATGGGCAAGGGATGCCCCCGCATCCGCTTGCCCACAGACGAATCAATCGTAAAGAACGGCCGCGATCTTGGCGTCTTTCATATTGCTCTTGTCGTAGTAGTAGAAGCCGGTGTCGATGATCTTCGGCAGCTTCTCGCCCTTGAGCGCCTTCACGGCTGCTTCCACCGTCTTGTAGCCAATACCCACCGGGTTTTGCGTGATGGCGCCAGCGATGGTGCCGTCGTTGATCATGTCTTTCTGGGCCTTGCCTGAGTCAAAGCCGATGATGATCACGCCGGTTTTCTTGGCTTCTTTCAGACCCTTGCCGGCACCAATGGCCGAGCCTTCGTTGGTGCCGAAGATGCCCTTCAGCTGGGGATGGGCTTGCAGCAAGGTCTTGGCGATTTCAGCCGACTTGAGGTGGTCGCCACCGCCGTACTGGATGTCCACTACTTTGATCTTGGGGTATTTGGCCTTGATCTGGTCCACAAAACCGTCGCGTCGGCCGGTGCCGGTGGTGCTGGTCTGGTCGTGGCCAATCACGGCGACTTCGCCTTCGCCGCCAATTTTTTCGGCCATCTTGTCGGCCGCCAGTGCCGCAGCGGCTTTGCTGTCGGTCTGTGCCGTGGTCAGCGCGATGTCGCTGTCGACTCCCGAGTCAAATGCGATCACCGGAATCTTGGCAGCCTGGGCCTTTTTCAGCAATGGAATGGCGGCCTTGCTGTCCAGTGCGGCAAAACCAATGGCTGCTGGCTTCTTGGCCAGTGCGGCAGACAGCATGTCGATTTGCTTGTCCACCTGTTGCTCTGTTTCCGGGCCTTCGAAGGTGACCTTCACCTTGTAATCCTTGCCGGCCTGGTCTGCGCCCTGTTTGACTGCTTGCCAGAACTGGTGCTGGAAGCCCTTGGAGATCAGGGGGATGTAGATTTCCTGGGCCGATGCGAAGCTGCTGAAGCCAGCCAATGCCAAGCCAGCGGTCAATGCGAGCAGTTTTCTCTTTGCGTTCATGGTTTGTCTCCTGATGGAACGGTGTGGTTGTAAAAATGAATGAAGCGAAACGAAACGGTGTCCAGTACAAGCCGGGCGTAAGGTCGGTGGTGGGTGTCGGGCAATCTCCTTATTTCTTGTTGCGCCGCAGGTTATCGGTGTAGACGGCCAAAATGATGATCAGTCCAGTCAGCACCATCTGCCATTCCTGGGCGACCGACATGATGCGCAAGCCATTGATGAGCACGCTCATGATGAAGGCGCCGATGATGGTGCCCAGAATCGTGCCCACACCACCGCTGAGCGAGGTGCCGCCAATTACAACGGCAGCAATTGCATCCAGTTCATAGCCTTGGCCCAGCGCGGGTTGCGCCGAGTTGAGGCGGGATGCAATCAGCAGGCCGGCAATGCCGCAGATACCGCCACTGAATGTGTAGATGATGACCTTCCAGCGGTCCACATTCACGCCGGATAAACGTACGGCTTCTTCGTTGCTGCCCAGGGCAAAGGTGTAGCGGCCCAGGGCGGTCTTGTTCAGTATCACGGCGCACACGATTGCCACCAGAAACATGATCAACACGCCATTCGGAATCGGCAGGCTGGGGATCAGGTCGCCGATCAGCGAGCCCAGCGCGATCTGGTCAAAACCCTCCACATCATTGAAGTAGATGGGGCGGGTGTGGGTGATGATCAGCGACACGCCTTTGAGCAGCATCATCATGCCCAGCGTGGCAATAAAAGGAGGCACTTTGAGCTTGGTGATGGCCAGACCTGAAATACAGCCTGATAAGGCGCCCATGGCCAGAGCGCACAGAATGCCCAGCGGTAGGGGCATGCCCAGGTTGACCAGAAATATGCCGGCCATCACGGCGCAAAAGGTCATCAGCACGCCGACCGACAGGTCGATGCCCGAGGTAATGATGATGAACGTGCTGGCGATGGCCAGCACCCCAATGACCGTGGTGGACTGCAGAATCCCGATGATGTTGTCCTGCGTCATGAAGGCATCGGGTTTGAGGGCCGTGAAGATGGCCAGCAGTGCAATCAGGCTGGCAAACGCCAGCAGCTTTTGTTTGGCTTGTCCGCCCGTGAGGCGTGCCACCCAGGATGCAGAGGAAGTGGGTTCAGACATGGATGGACCTGGTTTTTATGAATCGGTGGTGGGTCAGTGCAATACGGCTTGGGCGCTGGCATCCGTCTCGCGTCTTGTGGCCAGTGCCATCAGGCTTTCCTGGGTGGCCTCGTCACCGCGTACTTCGCCTGTAATGCGGCCCTCGCACATCACCAGCACACGGTGGCTCAGTAGCAGCACCTCGGGTAGCTCGCTGGAGATCACCACAATCGCGCGGCCCTGGGCTGCCAGCTCGTTGAGCAGCTTGTAAATTTCGCTTTTGGCGCCTACATCGATGCCACGCGTGGGTTCGTCAAAAATCAGTATTTCGCAGTCTTGTACCAGCCATTTGGCAATCACCACCTTCTGTTGGTTGCCGCCCGATAGCAGCTTGGCGGTTTGTGTGATGGACGGGGTTTTGATGCGCAGCTTCTCGACCATCTGCTGTGAAATGCTACGGATGGCCGACTGGTTGAGAAACACGCCCCATTTCAGCCAGCGGCGCAGGCTGGGCAGGGTGATGTTGGCGGCTACGTCCATGCCGGTGGCCAAGCCAAAGTGCTTGCGGTCTTCGGACAAATAGCCAATGCCGGCCTGTACCCCGTCTTCCGGTGAGTTCAGTCGTATGACCTGGCCGCGTACCCGCACCTCGCCCGAATCGATGGGGTCTGCGCCAAACACCGCGCGGGCGACCTCGGTGCGCCCGGCGCCCATGAGGCCGGCGAAGCCGACGATTTCTCCGCGGCGCACGTTGAAGCTCACATCGCGTATTACCCGGCCACGGTTCAGGCCGCGTACATCCAGCAGCACCTCGTTGGCGCTGGTATCGGGGATGCTTTTTTCGGCTTGCTCAAGGTTGCGGCCGACCATCATGGCGATCACCTGCGACATGGGGGTGGCCGCGGGCACGGTGTTGATATATGTGCCGTCGCGCATCACGGTGATGCGGTCGGCGATGCGCTGGATCTCGTCCATCTTGTGCGAGATATAGACAATGCCCACGCCCTCGCTTTTGAGCTGGCGGATGATGCGGAACAGCTCGTCAATCTCCGCATTGTTCAGTGCGGCGGTGGGCTCGTCCATGATCAGCACGCGCGATTTATGGGATAGCGCCTTGGCAATCTCCACCATTTGCTGCTTGGCCACCGTCAGCTCGCCAATCGGTGTGGTCGGTGCCAGCGCCAGGTTCATACGGCTGAACAGCGCTTGCGTATCCTGGTTGAGCTTGTTCTCGTCCAGGAAGAGTCCGGCCGCCTTGCGCGGTTCGCGCCCCAGGTAGATGTTTTGTGCGGCGGTCAGGTGGCCCATCAGGTGCAGTTCCTGGTGGATGATGCCAATCGCCAGAGATTGCGCGTGTGCCGGGCTCTGTATGTCTACCGGCTTGCCGTCCAGCAGCATTTCACCGCTGTCCTTGCTGTAAACGCCGGCCAGAATTTTCATCAGCGTGGATTTGCCCGCGCCGTTTTCTCCCATCAGGGCATGCACTTCACCCGCCAGCAGGTCGAAGCGCACATTGTCCAGTGCCTTGACCCCAGGGAAGGATTTGCTGAGATTGTTGACGGAAACCAGAGGTGTCACGGTATGCCTTGCTGCGTGGCCGAGGGTGTAGACACCCGATTTAAATGGTTACGCCGCCATCTACCAGCAGGGTTTGCCCTGTGACGAAGCGCGATTCATCGCTGGCCAGGTAGACCACCGTGGGCGTGATGTCGTCCACGCTGGCCAAGCGCCCCATGGGCTGGCGGGCTATAAAGTCTTTTTCGGCCTGTACCGGGTCGGCTGCGCTGGCGATCCGACCGCGCAGCGACGGCGTGTCCACCGTGCCGGGGCAGAGTGCATTGGCGCGCAAACCGGCTTTCACATAGTCGGCTGCCAGTGATTTGGTGAGGCCGATCACTGCCGCCTTGGTGGTGCCATAGGCGCAGCGGTTGGCAAAGCCCTTGATGCTGGACGCCATGGAGGCCATGTTGATGATGGACACGCTGCCCTGTGTGGCTTCGGCCTTGGCCAGCATGGCTGGCAGAAATGCGCGGGTCATGCGGAACATGCTTTTCACATTCAGGTCAAAGCTCAGGTCCCAGTCGGCCTCGGTACATTCCAGCATGCTGCCATTGGCCACCATGCCGGCGCAGTTGAACAGGGCGTCTAGCGCGGGTGTGCGGGCGGCCAGCGCGGTCACGGCGGCATCGCTGCGTACGTCCAGCAACTCTACCTGGATGCTGCTGTGTTCGGCTGCCAGGCTGTCCAGCAGGGCCTGGTTGATGTCCGTGGCAATCACGCGGGCGCCCTCGGCCGCACACGCCAGAGCACTGGCACGCCCTATGCCTTGCGCTGCTGCGGTAATCAGCACGGTTTTGCCTTGCAGTCTGCCTTGACCCATTTTTCGCTCCGTTTTATTTAATTCAAATATGAACAAACAATTCATATATGAAGAATAATGATAGGCATGTTACGCCTCGGCAGCCCTGGTAGTTTCCCTAGGGCTTGTGGCGTCTGCTATAAAAACCGTCAGCCCATGTAAAGATCACCCCATGTCCGCCACAGCAAGCAAACCCCGCGGCCGCCGTCCCAAAGTCGAAGAAGTCCCAGATGCAGGCCCGGGCGCCGACGAGCGCTACCGCGCGCCCGCACTGGACAAGGGCCTGGATATTCTGGAGTTGCTGGCTACCCAGCCGCATGGTCTCACGCGCGCTGAAATCGTGAAAGAAATGGACCGCAGTGCCAGTGAGATTTACCGCATGCTGGAGCGGCTGGTCGTGCGCCAGTACGTGATGCGCACGCCCTCGGGCGACCGCTACGCCTTGAGCCTGAAACTGTTTGCCCTGGCGAACATGCACCCGCCGCTAAGCCGTCTGATCAACCAGGCCTTGCCCATCATGGACGACTTCACCCGCCGTGCCGAGCAGTCTTGCCACATGGGGGTGTACGACCGGGGCAATGTGCTCATCAGCGCGCAAATCAACAGTCCCAGCGGCTGGAGCTTTGCAGTGCAGCGCGGCGCACGCGTGGGCCTGCTGGACACGGCTTCCGGCCATTTGCTGCTGGCCTACGCGGACGAGGGGCGTTTCAATGCCATGCTGGCCGAGCACACTCCGTTGGATGGAGAGGTGCCCATCTCTGCGGACAACCTGGCGCAGACCTTGGCTGCCATCCGCGAACGGGGCTATCTGGAGCGCGAAAGTGCCCAGTCCTTCGGCGTGGTGGATATTTCTTTCCCTATCCTGGGGCCTGACTACACCGCGCTGGCCACGCTGACATGTCCGTACATCCGCCGTATCGACCGCCACGTAGGTCCTGGTCTGGATGATGTGCGCGAATATTTGCGCGAGGCCGCCCAGGCCTTGTCGTTCACCCAGGGCATGGTGCGTTAGTGGGTTTTTTAAGGCAATAACCCCCTGGTCTCGCTGCGTGTCGGGCGCTCCCTACAATGGTCCGCCTTACCCATCCGAGCACCCACTTATGACCCAGGGAACCATCCGCATTCGCGGTGCGCGCCAGCACAATCTGAAGAACATCGACCTGGACATCCGCACCGGTGAACTCACGGTGGTCACGGGCCCCAGCGGGTCAGGCAAGTCCAGCCTGGTGTTCGATACCTTGTTCGCCGAGGGGCAGCGCCGCTATGTAGAGACCTTCTCGGCCTACGCGCGCCAGTTCCTGGACCGCATGGACAAGCCGGCGGTGGACAAGGTCGAGGGCGTGCCCCCGGCCATCGCCATCGACCAGACCAACCCGGTGCGCTCCAGCCGCTCCACCGTCGGCACGATGACCGAGCTGAACGACCATCTGAAGCTGTTGTTCGCCCGTGCCGGCAACCTGTTTGACCGCGTGACCGCGCAGCCGGTGCGGCACGACACGCCAGAGAGCATCTACGCCGAACTGTGTGAACGCGCGGCGGCGGCACAAGACCCTCGGTTGGTACTCACTTTCCCGGTGGAGCTGCCGGGCAATACAACGGCCGAAGAAGTCGCCCAATGGCTGTCGGCCAGCGGTTTCACCCGCGTGCAGGCCGAGCGTGAAGTGGCGGTGGAGGCGCCTGCCACGCCCGCCAAACCCAGCAAGAAGGCCGTGGCCCCGGCCACCCGCAAGGTGCTGGACGTGGTGGCCGACCGTTTTCGCATTGCTGGCGCCGAGAAGTCCCGTGCGCTGGAAGCGATTGAGGTGGCCATCAAGCGCGGCGGCGGCCGCCTGAATGTGTATGTGCTGCCGCCCGAGGAGGGCGCTGAACCCCAGCTGTGGAAGTTCTCTACCGGCCTGCACTGCGCCGAAAGCGATGTGCGCTACACCGACCCGATCCCGTCGATGTTCTCCTTCAACTCGCCGGTGGGCGCCTGCGAGACCTGCAAGGGTTTTGGCCGCGTGATCGGCGTGGATTACGGCCTGGTGATCCCGAACGACAAGCTGACCCTGCGCTCCGGCGCCATCAAGCCCATGCAGACCCCCGCCTGGCAGGAATGCCAGGACGACCTGATGCGCCACGCCGAGGCGGCCGGCATCCCGCGCGACACGCCGTACTACAAGCTCACACCCGAGCACCAGCACTGGGTGATCAACGGGTCACCCAACTGGAACGGCAAGTGGAACCAGCACTGGTTCGGCGTGAAGCGCTTCTTTGAATACCTGGAAACCAAGTCCTACAAGATGCACATCCGGGTGCTGCTGTCCAAATACCGCAGCTACACCACCTGCTCTGCCTGCGCGGGCGCCCGGCTGAAGACCGAGAGCCTGCTGTGGCGCCTGGGCAGTGTGGAGGATGCGAATGCGGTGTTAGACCCCGCCAAGCGCCATCTGCCCCAGGGCGTGTCCTGGAGCCGCGCCCAGCTGGAGGCCTTGCCCGGCCTGTGCCTGCACGACCTGATGCTGCTACCCATAGACCGGCTGCGCCGCTTCTTTGATCTGCAGGCCGAGCGCATCCTGGGCATGCATACCGAGCGCAGCAGCCAAAGTGGTGACGAGCAGGCGCTGAAGCTGTTGCTCGATGAAATCACCACCCGTCTCAAATACCTGTGCGACGTGGGCATCGGCTACCTGACGCTGGACCGGCAAAGCCGCACCCTCAGCGGCGGCGAGGTACAGCGCATCAACCTGACCACGGCGCTGGGCACCTCGCTGGTGAACACCTTGTTCGTGCTGGACGAGCCCAGCATCGGCCTGCATCCGCGCGACATGCACCGCATCATCGAAGCCATGCAGCGCCTGCGCGATGCCGGCAACACCCTGGTGGTGGTCGAGCACGACCCGGCGGTGATGCTGGCCGCCGACCGCATGATCGACATGGGCCCGGGCCCCGGCGCGCGCGGTGGGCAAATCGTCTTCGATGGTTCGACAGACGACCTGCGCCACGCCAACACCTTGACCGGTGCCTACCTGGGCGGCCGCAAGACCATAGGCATGGGCTTCAAGAAGCTGGTGACCGACGCCACGCCGCGCCTGGTGCTGGAAGGCGCGCGGCAAAACAATTTACAGAACGTGTCGGTTGAATTCCCGCTGCAGCGCCTGGTGTGCATCACCGGCGTCAGCGGCTCGGGCAAGTCCACGCTGATCCAGGACGTGCTGGCCCCGGCTTTGATGCGCCACTTTGGCAAGGCCACCGAAACCCCGGGCCTGCACGACCGGCTGCTGGGTGCCGACTACCTCAGCGAAGTGGTGTTTGTGGACCAGTCACCCATCGGCAAGACTGCGCGCTCCAACCCCGCCAGCTATGTGGGCGCCTGGGATGCCATCCGCGAGATTTTTGCCAACGCCGCGCTGTCGCGCCAGCGCGGCTACACGGCCAGCAAGTTCAGCTTCAACAGCGGCGACGGGCGTTGCCCCACCTGCGGCGGCTCGGGCTTTGAACATGTGGAAATGCAGTTCCTCAGCGACGTGTACCTGCGCTGCCCGGACTGCGATGGCAAGCGCTATCGGCCGGAGATTCTGGAGGTGACGATAGAGCGCCGTGCCGTGGCCGATGCCCGCCTGGTCCAGCTGAACGTGGCCGATGTGCTGGACCTGACGGTGGCCGAGGCTGCTATTATTTTTGAAGGTGACCGCGACGTCATACGTGCGCTGCAGCCGATTGTGGATGTAGGCCTGGAATACGTGAAGCTGGGCCAGCCGGTGCCTACATTGAGCGGCGGCGAAGCCCAGCGCCTGAAGCTGGCCGGCTTTTTGGCCGAGGCGGCGAAAAGCAATGGCCGGCAGCCGGTGGCCAAGAAGGGCACGCTGTTCCTGTTCGACGAGCCGACCACCGGCCTGCACTTTGACGACATCGCCAAGCTGATGCGCGCGCTGCGCAAGCTGCTGGACGCCGGGCATTCCATGGTGGTGATCGAGCACAACCTGGACGTGATCCGCGCCAGCGACTGGCTGATCGATATGGGTCCCGAGGGCGGCTATGGCGGCGGCCTGGTGGTCGCCCAGGGCATGCCCGAGGAGGTGCGCCTGCACGCCACCTCCCACACCGGTGCCGCGCTGCGCGAGTACGAGTCGACGCTGGGCACCGGCGCCCAGGTGGTGAAAGAAAAGACGCCGGCCTGGCTGGCGAAGCAGGCGGCGCGCGTAGTGCCGCCGAATGCGATCCAGATCGTCAACGCCAAGGAGCACAACCTGAAGTCGCTGAGCGTGGACATTCCGCGCGGCCAGTTCAATGTGGTCACCGGCGTCAGCGGCTCCGGCAAGTCCACGCTGGCCTTCGACATCTTGTTCAACGAGGGCCAGCGCCGCTACCTGGAGTCGCTGAACGCCTATGCGCGCAGCATCGTGCAACCCGCGGGCCGGCCCGAGGTGGATGCGGTCTACGGCATTCCGCCCACCGTGGCCATCGAGCAGCGCCTGAGCCGTGGCGGCCGCAAGTCCACCGTGGGCACGACCACCGAGGTCTGGCACTTCCTGCGCCTGCTCTACGTGAAGCTGGGCATACAGCATTGCGTGAAAGACGGTGCGGCGGTACAGCCGCAAACGCCGGACAGCATCGCCGCCCAGCTGCTGAAAACCTTTCGCGGCCAGCACATAGGCCTGCTGGCGCCGCTGGTCATCAACCGCAAGGGCGTCTACACCGAGCTGGCCGACTGGGCGCGGCCGCGCGGCTACAGCCACCTGCGGGTGGACGGCGACTTCTTGCCGACCACCGGCTTCCCGCGCATCGACCGCTTCAAGGAGCACACGGTAGAGCTGCCGGTGCTGAGCCTGGATGTCGGCCCCGGCAACGAGGCGCGGCTGCGCGAAGGCCTGGCCACGGCGCTGGAGCATGGCAAGGGCGTGGTCCATGTGCTGGTCGGCATCGACGGCCTGAAGGAGGCCATGGCCGACGGCCTGCCAACCGCCCATATCGGCAAGGTGATGGTGTTCTCCAGCAAGCGCGCCTGCCCGGTGTGCAGCACCAGCTATGCCGAGCTGGACCCGCGCTTGTTCAGTTACAACAGCAAGCACGGCTGGTGCCCCGACTGCGTGGGCACGGGCGTGAAGCTGACCAAGGACCAGCGCGCCGTGTTCGACGACTCGGTACGTGCCGACGACCAGGGCGGCCGCGAGCAGACCTTTGCCGAGCCCGAAGTCGAAGACCTGCACGACGTGGCCTGCCCGACCTGCCAGGGCACGCGTCTGAACGCCACGGCCCGGGCCGTGCGCTTTGCCAACGTCGGCATCACCGACCTGGCGCGCCTCAGCGTGACCGACATCCGCCAGTGGGTGCAGGCGCTGCAGGTTGCCGGTGAAATGAGCCAGCGCGAAACCGACATCGCCCGCGACCTGGTGCCCGAGATCCAGAGCCGCCTGGAGTTTCTGGAAGAAGTCGGCCTGGGCTATCTGACGCTGGACCGTGGCGCCCCCACGCTCAGCGGCGGCGAGGCCCAGCGCATCCGGCTGGCGGCCCAGCTGGGCAGCAATCTGCAAGGCGTGTGCTACATCCTGGACGAGCCGACCATCGGCCTGCATGCGCGCGACAACCACATCCTGCTGAACGCGCTGCATAGCCTGAGCAGCAAGGGCAACACCCTGGTGGTGGTGGAACACGACGAAGACACCATCCGCCGTGCCGACCACATCATCGACATTGGCCCCAGCGCCGGCAAGCGCGGTGGCCGGCTGGTGGCGCAGGGCAAGGTGGCCGATATTTCCGATGCCAGCGAATCCGTGACCGGCCGCTACCTGCTGCACGCCATGCGCCATCCCTTGAAGGCGCGGCGTGCAGTGGAGGCGTTCGACCCGGCCGCCGTGGCGGCACCGGTGGCCGATCTGCCCTACGAAGCACCCACGGCCAAGACCAAGGCCGCAGCTAAGAAGAAGGCTGCAGCAGACACCGCCCTTGATGCCGTGGCCATCGCCGAGCCGCTGCAGTGGCTGACCGTCAGCGGCGCCACCATGCACAACCTGCAGAACGTCAGCCTGCAGATTCCGCTCAAGCGCCTGGTGGCGGTCACAGGCGTTAGCGGCTCGGGCAAGTCGACGCTGGCGCGCGACGTGCTGTTGGCCAATGTGCAGACCGCCGTGGTCCAGCGCAGTACCAAGGCCGGGCGTGACAGCTGGGCCGCCGGCCAGCGCCCGGCCTGGCTGGGCTGTGCGGATGTGGCCGGCTTTGCCGCCATCGACCGCGTGCTGGAAGTGGACCAGACGCCCATCGGCAAAACCCCGCGCAGTTGCCCGGCCACCTACATCGGTTTCTGGGACACCATCCGCAAGCTGTTCGCCGATACGCTGGAGGCGCGGGCTCGCGGCTACGGCCCGGCGCGCTTCTCGTTCAACACCGGCGACGGCCGCTGCCCCAGCTGCGAAGGCCAGGGCCTGCGCACCATTGCCATGAGCTTCATGCCCGATGTGAAGGTGAAGTGCGAAACCTGCCTGGGCGCACGTTTCAACCCCGAGACCCTGGCCGTCACCTGGCGCGGCAAGAGCATCGGCGATGTGCTGCAGATGGAGGTCGATGAAGCCGTCGATTTCTTCGCCGTGATGCCCGTCATCGCCTACCCGCTGCAGCTGCTGAAGGACGTGGGCCTGGGCTACCTGACCATAGGCCAGCCGTCGCCCACGCTCAGCGGCGGCGAGGCCCAGCGTATCAAGCTGGTGACCGAGCTGGCCAAGGTACGCGACGACATCACCCGCCGCGGCCAGAAGGCTCCGCACACCCTGTACGTGCTGGACGAACCCACCGTGGGCCTGCACATGGCCGACGTGGAAAAGCTGATACGCGTGCTGCACCGCCTGGTCGATGGCGGCCACAGCGTGGTGGTCATCGAGCACGACCTGGACGTGATCGCCGAGTCCGACTGGATCATCGACCTGGGCCCGGACGGCGGCAACGCCGGCGGCCGCATCGTGGCGGCCGCGCCGCCGGAGCAGGTGGTGGCGCTGGGCACGGCGACGGGCGTGGCGCTGAAGCCGGTGCTGGCGCGTTAGTTGGTTGCTATGCTAAATGTAGCTTTTGGCGCTTATGGATTAGGCGCTGGGAGCCTTTTTGTAGTGATGGTTTGACTTGGCGTGGGGGGCAAAAACCGGGATAACGTCTGCATTGCAGAATCAATTGGAAGTTTGAATGGCCGATTTTGAGAAGCTGAGCGCCTCAGACCAGTTGCGCAATTCTGAGTCAGTGTTTTTGCCAGATGCGCGCTCTGGCTCTACATCAATCATGCGGCCTGATGGGGCGTTCGCTCAAGTTAATTTGGCCGACAGACATGATTTGATAAACCATTTTGTGCTGGTCGATGCAGTGCCATTGGATGTTCGAGTCCATTTTGAAACTGCGAAGAATCTCTATCTCTATGCTTGGTTTGTTTATCGATTTTTCCCCGTGGCGGAAAAACATGTGCTGGCAACACTTGAATTCGCTTTGCGCGAAAAACTCACCTACTTGTACCCCGAGGAATTTGGTCTGACTGCAAAGAGGCATCCGACTTTGCGGGCATTGTTTGCTAGAGCGAGGAAGGAACGGCTGATCACGAATGAAGGCCAGCGCTCAACGGAAATATTTGCTTTGCAGCATGCTCGCGAACGGGTTTCCATGGAGCGGATGCGGGAGCTGCAGGTCAGCGGGTTGTCTCAAATTGAGTATGACGAATCAGCGATCCAAACTCAGCCAGAAGATTATGTGCATGACTGGCTGGGCATCTTTGAAGAAGCTCTGCCGGGTATCCGCAATACCTATGCCCATGGCAGCGCCATGCTCCACTCCTCTGTGCTGCGGACGTTTGAGATCGTGACGGACTTGGTAAATGAGCTCTATCGAGAACAAGGTACATAAGTATTTGGGAGCATGGATTCTGATGGTGTGTAGGATGTGATTCATGCGCATAATGTGCGCATAGTTAATGTTGCAAAGACGTCACCATGCCCGCCGTAGCCGCCACTTCTCGCAAGCGTCCCGTAAATCTGACCCTCAGTGAAGACCTGGTCTCCCAGGCCAAGGCTTACACCAGCAATCTCTCCGCCACCATGGAGTCTTTGCTGGCCGGTTACGTGGAGAGCCAGCAGCAAGCCCACCGTGCACACCAGCAGCTCGCAGATAACTGCGCGGCGGACTGGAATGCCGTACATGCGGCTATTGGTTCGTTTGCCGACGAGCACTCTACGCTCTGATGGCCCAGTTTGACGTGCACCGCAACAAAGGGGCGTTGCGGGCTTCTATTCCATTTGTCGTTCTGGTCCAGTCAGCGCAATTTGATCGCTACCGCCGACGCATGGTGGTACCGCTGGTGTTGCGCAGTGCTTTGCCGGGTAGCTCGCCGACCGTGGGATCTCGCATGAACCCCGCGTTCAGGGTGCAGGATTTGGACGTGGTGTTGCATCCCCTGGACATGGTGTCAGTCGCGCTGGACCAGTTGGGTGAACACGTCGGTTCGTTGGCCGACCAGGGGCAGGTTATCGCCGACGCGCTGGACGAATTGCTCACGCGGTCCTGGGGATGAACGCCATTCTTCCTCTATAGCTTCTTTCGGCAAAGATTCCATGACCCCCACCGTCATCCTCCTGGTGCTCTGCGCCGCGCTCTGCCACGCCAGCTGGAATGCGCTGCTGAAAAGCAGTGCCAGTACCGACCGCAAGGCGGTGCTGACCCTGATGATGGTGGGCGCAGGCCTGGGCGGGCTGCCGCTGGCGCTGCTGCGGCCGTTTCCGCTGCCGGCCAGCTGGGTCTACGTGGCGCTGGGCGTGGCGCTGCACGTGGGCTACAACGTGTTTCTGGTGCGGGCCTACAAGGTGGGCGACTTTGGTCAGTCCTACCCGATCGCGCGCGGCTCGTCGCCCATGCTGGTGTCCATTGGCGCGGCGCTGTTTGTGGGCGAGAACATGGGGCTGTGGGTCTGGCTGGGTGTTGTGCTGATCTCGGTGGGCATCTTCAGCCTGGCGGAGCTGCGCCGGGGCATGGCGCTGGCCGGGCCGCTGACGGCGGTGACCACCGGCGCCTTTATCGCCGCCTACACCGTGGTGGACGGGCTGGGCGCGCGGGCGGCGGGCGATGCGCTGGCTTATGCGGGCTGGCTGTTTGTGCTGGATAGCCTGGCCATGCTGCTGCTGTACTGGTGGCAGCACCGCGCCTGGCCGCGCGATCTGGGGGCTCGCGCCGTCTGGACCGGGCTGGGCGGCGGAGCGATGTCGCTGGCGTCCTACGGCATCGTGATCTGGGCCGTGGCGCGTGCGCCCATGGGCACGGTGTCGGCGCTGCGCGAAACCTCGGTGCTGTTCGCCGCGCTGATCGGCGCGCTGTTCCTGGGCGAACCGCTGACCCTGCGCCGCAGCCTGGCCTGTGTGTTGATCACCGCCGGGGCGATGGTGCTGGGCTTGTACCACTGAGTCTGATTTGCTATTTAAAACATAGCTGCTTGCGCAGGCACTATCTGCGTTAGCGGTCTGTTACTTATAAATTGACTGCGGGTACAGGTAGCTGGCCCGATGCCTTGATCTCGCGTAGCGCCAGGCTGGAATGGATCAGGCTGATGCCGGGCAGGCTGCGCAGCACGGTTTCCACGAAGTCGCTGTAGGCATCCAGGCTGGGGGCCACCACTTGCAGCAGGTAGTCGGCCTGGCCAGTCACCTTGTGGCAGGACAGTACCTCGGGCCGCTGGGCGATGGTGTCTTCAAACTGCTGGATGGCGCTGCCGGTCACCACGCCGAAGGTGACTTGCACAAAAGCCAGGATGTCCAGGCCCAGCTTGCGCCGGTCCAGCCGGGCCTCGTAGCCGGTGATGAAGCCGGCATCCTCCAGCCGCTTCAGCCTGCGCCAGCAGGGCGTGGTGCTCAGGGCCAGTTGCTCGGCCAGCTGTGGGGTGGACAAGTTGCC
The DNA here is from genome assembly GCF_059421805.1 of Rhodoferax sp. GW821-FHT02C08. Taxonomy (NCBI): domain Bacteria; kingdom Pseudomonadati; phylum Pseudomonadota; class Betaproteobacteria; order Burkholderiales; family Comamonadaceae; genus Rhodoferax; species Rhodoferax sp. GW821-FHT02C08. Next base: position 26,765 of record NZ_JBWKVR010000019.1, on the reverse strand, counting down.
GTCTTTTTGCAGAAGTCGCAAAATAGTGCGATCTGTGCTGTCTAGCGTGGTTATGGGTAATTTTGTGCTCATGATGTGCGATAAAAAACTTGTTTCTGTGCGCATACTAGCCTGAAGCGGGGGCATAAAGCAAAGCTATTTCAGCGCTGGAGCGGCATACTTTCGAGCATTCACTTCTGCTTGGAAAGAGCTTTCGCATGATCACCGTCTACAACCACCAGCACGCCCTGCACCAGGGCAAAGTCGAGATGTACCGCGGCCAGTTGGTGCCGTGTTTCGAAGTGCCCGCGCGCGCGGACTACGTGCTGCAGGAGCTGCAGCGGCGCGGCCAGGGCGATGTGCGTGCGCCGCAGGACCATGGCCTGGAGGTCTTGCAGCGGGTGCACAGCCCACGCTACCTGGACTTTCTGGCGAGCGCCTGGAACGAGTGGGTGGCGCTGGACCCGACCAATGCCGAGCGCGATGCGCTGCCGTCGGTATGGCCGGTGCGCAGTTTTCGCTCCGACATACTGCCCGCCAACTTTGCTGCGCGCATGGGCTTGTTCTCGTACGACGCTGGCACGCCGTTGACAGCAGGCACCTGGGCAGCCGCCTATGCGGGTGCGCAGTGCGCGGTGACGGCGGCGCAACTGGTCAGCACCGGTGCACGTTCGGCTTTTGCCTTGACCCGCCCGCCGGGCCACCATGCGGGGGCTGACTTTTTTGGTGGCTACTGCTTTCTGAACAATGCGGCGGTAGCGGCCCAGGCCTTGCGCGACGCGGGGGCTGAGCGGGTGGCGGTGCTGGATATCGACTACCACCACGGCAACGGTACGCAGGCTATCTTCTACGAGCGCAGTGACGTGTTCTTTGCCAGCGTGCATGGTGATCCGCACACCGAATACCCGTTCTTCCTGGGCTACGCCGACGAGACCGGCGCTGGCGCAGGGGCGGGCCACAACCTGAACCTGCCGCTGCCGCGCGGCACAGACTTTGCACGCTGGCGCGCAGCCCTGGGCCAGGCCCTGCAGGCGATAGCCTGCAGCGGTGCCCAGGCGCTGGTGGTGTCGCTAGGGTTGGATACCTTTGAGGGCGACCCGATCTCGGGCTTCCATTTGCGCAGCGAAGACTATCTGCGCGTAGGCACCGACCTAGCTGCCACCGGCCTGCCCACGGTGTTTGTGTTCGAGGGCGGCTACGCGGTGGATGAGGTGGGGGTGAACGCGGTGAATGTGCTGGACGGCTTTGCCCAGCATGCGGGTTAGCCTGCTATTGAATGTATAGCTGCTAGCGCAGGTGTATCCTGCGCCAGAGTCTGTTTTTTCAGAATGGATCCAGGGCGATGGTGAAGCGGCCTGAGCTGTCCAGCGCGCCAAAGGTGTAGCCTTGCCAGCCGGGGTAGGCCTGCGGCTCCCAATAGAACACGCCCAGGCCGTTTCCGCCCAGTGCCGAGACGCGGTTGATCAGGTCGCTGAGCATGCTTTTGGAGGCACTGGCTTGCTGCCAGTCCATGCCCACCTCGGAGATGACCACCGGCTTGCCGTAGCGCGAGACCATGTCGGACATATTGCTCGCGATGCTGATGTTGCGATTGGCCCAGTTACTGGCCGTCGGGTAGTGCGACATGCCGATGACGTCCCATTTGGCGCCAGCGGCTTTCACGCCGTCAAAGAACCAGCGGAACACAGCGTTGTCGTAGCCATTGGCCAGATGCAGCACCACTTCCGCGTTGGGGTACACCGCCTTGACGGCGTTGTAGCCGTTGTTGATGAAGCCTGCCAGTTGGCTGAAGTTGGACGTGCTGCCCTGCGGCCACAGCATGCCGCCATTGATTTCATTGCCAACCTGCACCCATTCCACGCTGATGCCATTGCTCTTGAGGTAGTTGAGCACGTCATGCGTGTGGGCATACACATCGGTGTTGAGTTGGGCCACCGTGTGGCTGCTCCAGGCGGCGGGCTTGGTTTGCTGGCCGGGGTCGGCCCAGCTGTCGCTGTAGTGGAAGTCGATCATGATGCGTTGCCCTTGGGCCGCTGCGCGCTTGGCCTTGTACAAGGTGTCTGCCGCGTTGCACCAGCCGCCCGAGGGGTTGACCCAGACACGCAGGCGGATGGCATTCACGCCAATGTTCTTTAACAGTACAAACGGGTCGGTCTTGACCCCGCTGCTGTTGTAGAACGAATAGCCGGCCGACTCCTGCTGGTCTACCCAGCTAACGTCAGCCCCTTTGGCGAAGGTGGCGGCCTGGGCCGCCACTGCCAGGCACAGGCCGGCAATGCCGGTGCCTGCTGTGCGAATGATTGCTTTGAATTGCATGGTCTGTCTCCTGTTATGTTGTTGCTACCACTTGCATCCACGCGGGCCGTGTGGGGCCCGCCGTCCTAGCGCTGGAACGCGTTCAGGGATTGCCTTCCTCGCGCATGAACTCGATGTCGTCCAGGTTGCCCCAGTTGCCAGCAGCACCGTCTACCCGCAGGCCGATGGTGCAGCTGCCCTGGGTCACGTTGATGCCGCGCAGTGCGGCCTGCGACCACTTCTGCCAGCCGGTGTTGGTCCAGCGGGCCGAGGGAGATTGGGGGCCGCAGTCGCGCACAAACAGCTCCAGCGCCTTTTCGCCGCCGCCACCAGCCGCCCAGCCCTTGAGGGTGTAGCTGCCGTTCTGTATGCCGCTGAAGGTGTGGACCGCCTCGAACTTGAACGGGTCGCCGCTCCAGTAGTGCAGCGAATGCAGCCCGCTGTGCGCATTGCCAGGGTTGCGTTCGTTGCTGGCGGCGGCGGTGTTGCCGGTGATGGTCCAGTTCTTCAAGTCGCCGCGTTCAAAGCTGGGGTCCTGCACCAGGTTACGCCTAGGGACGACGTTGACCTCGGCCACCAATTTGATCGGCTGGCCGCTGACTTCGCCCTGCAGGCGGAAGTGTCCGGGCTGCGCCAGGGCGTTGGCGGGCAGGTCGTTCCATTGCACATAGACCTTGCGTTCGGCGTCGTCGCTGTAGGCCAGCTTGACGGACTCAGGCGGCGTCCAGACTTCACCCACAAAGGCATTCAGCGGGATGGGGCCGCGATCCAGCACCTGCGGGGTGTCGGCCAGGGTGCCGGCGTCGCGCACGCGCTTGAATACTTCCAGGGACGGTAGCGCCTTGCCGTTGAAGTCGAACATGGCCTGGTTGTCCCAGGCGTTGCCCTCACCGGTGCGCCAGCCGGCGCCCGGCACGGGGTACCAGTCGGGCTCCCAGTAAAACACGCCCAGACCGCGTCCGCCGGGCACCTGGGCCACGGCCTGGATCACATCGCGCACCATGCTGGCCTGGCCCTGCACGCTGGCCTTGTAGCCCACGCTTTTTTGCATGTCGGCGTTGAACAGATTGGGCCAGCTGTCGCCATTGGCCGTGGTGTAGCCGTAGGCGGTTTCCAGCACCAGCACCTCTTTGCCGTAGCGGGCCGAGATGTCGTCCATGTTCGCCTGCAAGTCTTCCACCGGGCCGTGGTAGTAGGGGTAGAAGGACAGGCCGATGATGTCGTAGTCCACATTGCGCTGGCTGAACAGATCGAATACGCGGCGGTACAGCTCGTTCTTGCCGCCGTCAGCCAGGTGTACGGCCACCTTGATGTGCTCGGGCGTACCTCGTTTGTCGTCGGCGTCGCGTACGGCCTTGATGCCCTGGTTCATCAGCGCCACGAAGCCATCGTCGCCGCCAATGACTTCACCCGGTTTTTCCTTCCAGGTCTTGCCGTCGGGCCAGAGCATGCCGCCGTTGAGTTCATTGCCCACCTGCACCATGTCGGGAAATGCATCGGCTTTTTTTAGGCTGTCCAGCACCTGGCTGGTGTAGCGGTAGACCTCTTGCTCCAGCGTCGTGCCGCTGAGTTTGGCCCAGGCGGCGGGCTTGGTCTGCTTGCCGGGGTCGGCCCAGAAGTCGCTGTAATGCAGGTCCAGCAGCAGCTTGAAACCCATGGCCTTGGCGCGCTTGGCCAGGCGCACGGTGGTGGCCAGATTGTTGTTGCCGCCACCCACCGGATCGCCCCGGCGTGAGATGGTGCGGCCACCTTCGATCACGTCGCTGTCATTCACCGGGTTGTTCCACAGGCGCAGGCGGATCCAGTTGACGCCGTTGTCATGCAGGATCTGTAGCGCATCCTTGCGCACGCCCTGCACATCGGAAAACTGGGCTCCGTTGCGCTCCATCTGGTCGAGCATGGAAACGTCGGCACCCATCACGAAGTCGTTGCGCAGCTCGGCGACCGGCTGCACGGTGATGGCACCCGCAGCGTGCACGGTCAGGCCCCACACCGTAGCGATGGCCGCCACCCCGATTTTCAAAATATGCATGGCATGTCCCAAGAAAAAACCCCGGCGGATAAAACCACCTCCGCCGGGGAAGAGCACCTCAAATCAACTTGTTTCCCAACACTGGTGGTTGGCTGGCCTGTCTGCGCCAGGGATACCGCGGAACCGGCTTTACCGGGCCGCTGGTATCGCCCCCTGCAAGGGGGTTGGCGAAGCGCAGCGCAGCCTGGGGGTGAGCCTAGTTACCACCAGTACTCGGCTTGCAGGCCAAAACGGTTGGCGCTGGTGCGACCGCTGGGCAGGCCGTTGCTGGTGTCGGCGCCAGCGGCTGTGTTCCAGCTGGCGCGGGTGTAGAACAGGCGCAGTTCAGGCCGCTCGAAGAAGCCACGGCCGGTGCTCAGCGTGGGTGCAATGGTGAACTTGGTCAGGGTTTGTGCATCGCCTCCGGTGGGGGATTTGCGCGACAAGCCCAGCTCGCTGACCAGCTTGAAGTTGTTGGTGAAGGCATAGGCCACACGTCCGCCGATGGAAGTGCGGGTGGTTTCATAGCCCAGCAGGTGATCCTTCTGGATGTGGCCTACTACCTGGCCGCCCCAGTTGCCCCGTTGGAAGCTCAGTGCGTCGGCCACGCGGAAGCTGTTCTGGCCACTGTGGACCTCGCTCCAGGTGGCGCTGCTGCTGGCGTCGCTGGCGACCCAGTCGTTGCCTGTGCCGGTGTAGGCGTTGGAGAAGTTGCCGTCCAGGCCCGCGGAACCCTTGGCGAACTGCACCCACAGGTTGTTGCCGCCGCCCAGGCCGAAAAGGTTGTCTTGGGCATGTTGGATGGTCAGGGCCATGCCGCTGTGTCCTTCCAGGGCGTTGCTGTCCTTGTCCGCGCTTTCTTCGCTGCTCACCACGGTGCCCAGGATGCGCAGCCAGCCGCCATCATTGATCTTGCTGGTGCTGAACTCGGCATTCACACGGCTTGCGGTGCCCCAGCCGGCGAAGGTGCCCTTGTCGCGGCGGAAGTAGCCAAAGCCCAGCTTGCCGCCGCCGACGGCGATGTTGTCCACGCCACCGCCGGTGCCGTCGAGCTTGGTGTACTTGGTGTCGGTGATGTGCACATCGGTACGGCCGTAGTAACGCTTGCCGGCCCAGAAGTTGGCTTCGGGCAGGATGTCAAAGCCTTTGCCTTCCACGAAGGCCTGGCCCAGGCTGGTAGGGTTGGCGGTCTCCTGGGCGGCGCTCCAGTACACGGGCATCAGATTGCCACTGAATTGCAGATCGCCGACCTTGACGGTGTTCTTCAGGTTAATTTCGCCATAGTTATCGCATTCGTTACCCAGGCGGTATTTGAGGCCATCGCCTGCCAGTCCAAAGCAGCTGGTGGGGCTGTCTTTGACGCCGGCGCCGGTGCCGGCCCGGAAGTAGCCGTCGGTGCTGAACTGGGCCTGGGCGGCGCCCGTCAGCAGCACCAGAACTGCAGCTGCGCTGGCGCGCATGGGTATGGTCTTCTTCTTCATCTTCAGTCTCCTTATGGGCCTAGCGGCCTGGGTGGTATTACAGAGAGGCTCTCTGTGGGGTAAAGCGTTTAACCTTGTGGTAAAAAATAATCAGCCTTTGACTGCGCCCGAGGTCAGTCCCGAGACCAGCCAGCGTTGGGTCACCAGAAACAGCAGCGTCAGCGGTAGGCCGGCCAGGATGGCGGTGGCGGCAAAGTCGCCCCAGAGGTAGCGCTGGTTGAACAGGAACAGGCGTGAGCCAATGGCCAGGGTCAGGTTTTCTTCGTTGTTCATCAGTACGGAGGCCACCGGGTACTCGATCATTCCGCCCAGGAAGGCCAGTACGAACACGACCACCAGGATCGGCACCGCCATGGGCAGCAGCACATACACAAAGGCCTGGAAGGGCGACGCACCGTCCACCGCCGCAGCTTCTTCCAACTCGCGCGGCACGCTTTCAAAATAGCCTTTGATGAGCCAGATGTGCTGGGCCACACCGCCGGTGTAGGCCAGGGCCAGGCTCCAGTGGCTGTTCAGGCCCAGCCAGGGGATGAACTCGCCGATTCGGTCGAACAAGGCGTAGATCGCCACCAGTGCCAGTACCGAGGGGAACATCTGCAACAGCAACAGGCCGTTAAGCATGGCGGCCCGCCCCTTGAAGCGCAGGCGGGCAAAGGCGTACGCACTGGTGATGGACAGCAGCAGGGCCACGGTGGCCGAGATAAGCGATACCTTGAGCGAATTCCAGATCCACAGCAACACCGGAAACGGCGGCTTGACCAGCTGGCCATCCGCGTCCAGATAGGACATGCCCAGCGCCAGCTTCCAGTGCTCAAAACTGATGCTGCGGGGGATCAGGTGGCCGCCGGCAAAGTTGCCGGGGCGCAGCGAGATCGACAAAATCATCAGGAACGGAAACACCGTGAGCGCGATAAAGGCCAGCAAACCCAGGTGCGCCATGAGCACACGCCAGCGTTGGGATTTTTTGATGACGATGGCCATTTTTAAACTGCCTCTTTACCGACTTTGAACAGCCGCAGATTCACCACGGCGAGGGTGGCCACCAGCAGGAATACGATGCTGGAGATGGCGCAGGCCAGGGCGTAGTTCTGCCCCGAGTCCTGGAATGCGATGCGATAGGTGTAGGACGCCAGCAGGTCGGTGGCGCCCACCGGCACCTGGGTGTCCAGGTAGTCTGGTGCGCCGCCGGTCAGCAGGGCGATCAGCGTCAGGTTGTTGAAGTTGGAGGCAAACGAGGCCACCAGCAAGGGCGCAATCGGCTTGGCAATCAGGGGTAGGGTGATGCGGAAGAAGTTGGTCAGCGGACCGGCACCGGCCAGCGCCGAGGCTTCGTACAGTTCGCCGGGAATGGCTTTGATCAGGCCCATGGCCAGAATCATCATGTAGGGGTAGCCTAGCCAGGTGTTCACCACTAGCACCATGCCGCGTGCCAGATTAGCCTCGGAAAACCAGCCGGGTCGGATGCCAAACAAGGCATCCAGAATCATGTTGATCTCACCCAGGTTTTCGTTGAACAGACCGCGAAATACCGGTATGGAAATAAAGGCCGGCACCGCATACGGCAGGAACAGCATCATGCGGTAGAAGTTGCGGTACCGTAGTGCGTCCCAGTTCAGGGCCACGGCCAGCACCACGCCAATCGCAAAGGTGAACAATGTGTTCAGGCCTGCGAAGCTGACGGTCCAGGCAAACACGCGCAGGAAAGGGTCCAGAAACTTGCGCTCGGTGAAGATGCGCACATAGTTCTGCCAACCCACCACGGCGCGAAAGCCGGGTTCTATCTGCTGGCCATCGGCGCGGACCCAGTAGCCGGCTGCAAAGTCCGGCCGTAGCACACTGTGGTCCGCGGTGTCCAGCAGGGTTCCATCGGCGGCGCGCTGGTAGCTGGGGCGCATGGCGGCAAAGCGGCGCAGGCTGCTTTGCCGCAGCTCGGTACCGTCAGGCAGCACCGCCACGACTTTCTTCAAGGCGCCCTGCAAGGCCATCATGTCTTTCAGGCTGAGTGCGTCCTGCACGGCGCCTTCACTTAGGGGCTGCAAGGCGGCGCGCAAGTCCGAACCCAGCTGCAGGTAGTCCGATGCGTACACCACGCCGTCTTCGGTCGTGAATACCAGGCGGTGGCGTTCGCCCTGGGCCTGCAGTTGCACGCCCAGGGTGTCGCCCGTGCTTTCGGTCTTGCCCAGCAGGACTTCGGTGGAGCGTTCAAACGACAGCAGATGTGCCGAGCTGTAGTTGGTGAAGCTGATGGCCAGTGTGTAGCCCATGGGCACCACGATGAACACCAGCGCCGCCAGCAGGCCGGGCAGTACATACCGCCAGGCATACAGGCGGGGTGACAGGTACACCAGCACAGCCGCTCCCAGCAAGGCCAGGGTGATGGCCGCCAGCCAATGCTGGCGGGCCATCACCATCACTACCACCAAGGCCAGCACTGCCAACAAAGCCAGACCACCCAGGGCGGCCAGGGCGAAGTGCAGGAGGGAACGTTTCTTCACGGCGCGACTTTCTTTGAATACCAAATGTGGGCGACGCTGCGCCGATTACTCCGTACCCCGGATGCGCTTGGCAGCGCGGTCCAGGCCTTCCTTCACGGTCTCGCGGCCTTGGGTGATGTTGAGCAGGGCGGCCTGCATGCCGGTCCAGAAGCGTGTCATTTCCGGGTTGTTGGGCATGGGCGTTCCGCTCTGGGCGGCGGCCATGGTCCCGGCGATCAGCGGGTCGGACTTGAGCTCGGTGTAGTAGGCCTTGTTGGCCGGTACGCCCAGTGGGACGTGGGCGTTCATGGCTTTCAGGCCTTCCATGGAGAGCAGGTAGTTCTCCATGAATTCGTTGGCCACTTCCTTGTTGGGGGTGGAGCTGCTGAGCATGGCGCCCAGCACGCCTACAAAGGGGCCGCCCTGTTTGCCGTCGATCTTGGGATAGGGCGCCACGCCGAAGTCGATCTTGCTCTTTTTCAGGTTGTTCCAGCTCCAGGGGCCGTTGAGCATCATGGCGATGCGGCCTTCGTTCATGCCGGCTTCGGCCTCGGCGTAGCTGGCGGTCTTGGGCATGACACCGCCCTTGATCAGGGACATCAGAGTTTCCATGCCGCGCACCGCACCCGGATTGTTCATGCCGGTGTCTTTGGGGTCATAGGTGCCATCGGCATTGCGTTTGAAGGCGTAGCCACCGCCCGCAGAAAACAGACCGTAGGAGTAGTAGATCTCGGTCATGGGCCACATGATGGCGCGCTTGTTCTGGGCGCTGAGCTTCTTGTCCAGGGCAATGACTTCTTCCCAGCTCTGTGGCGGGGTAGGCACCAAGGCCTTGTTGTAGAGCAGGGCCACGGCTTCGATGGACAATGGGTAACCCCAGGTCTTGCCGCCCATGTTCCAGGCCTTCCAGGCCAGCGGGTCGATGGAGTCCACGGTCTTCTTGGTGGGCGTGACGGCGGAGATCAGTCCAGCGGAGACCCAGCTGCCGGCGCGGTCGTGGGGCCAGATCCAGATGTCTGGGCCCTTGCCAGCGGCAGCGGATTGTTCGAATTTGGCGATGGCATCCTCGGGATGCTCCACCTTCACGGGAATGCCGGTGTCCTTGGTGAACTTCTCCGCAATCTTGGCCACGCCCTCGTAGCCCTTGTCGCCATTGATCCAGACCAGCAGGCTGCCTTTTTCTGCGGCATGTACGGGCACGCTGGCGCCCAGCGTGGCAACGACCAATGCCAGCAGGTTACGAACCGCAGTGCGGCGGGGGGATGTGTGCTTCATGTCATGTCTCCTATGGGTTTTGTTTATGCAGTGCGTGCGGGCAGCGCCATGCCATCCGCGTCAAATAAGTGGCAACCGATGGCGGGCACCCGTAGGTGCACCGCATCACCCACCACGACGGCGCTGTCGCCTTCCAGTCGAACGGTCAGCGGGGCTTGCTGCGGGCTTTCCAGGTAGGCATAGGTCATGTCGCCCAGGCGCTCCACCCATTGCACGCGGCAGGACAGGGTGTTGTGGCCGGGGCCGCTTTGCAGCTGCAGGTGTTCGCTGCGCACGCCCAGGGTCACGGCTGCGCCCGGCTGCAGGGCGCCTGCGCCTACAGCGGCTTTCAACAAGCGACCGTCTGCGGTGCGGACCTGCACGCCATCCGGGGTGATCTCGTCCACCACCGCGCTGATGAAGTTCATCTTGGGCGAGCCGATGAAGCTGGCCACGAACAGATTCTTGGGCCGTGCATACAGCTCCAGCGGCGCGCCAATCTGGGCCACGCTGCCATAACGGGCGGTGGCTTCGCCGCTGTGCAGCAGCACGATCTTGTCGGCCAGGGTCATGGCCTCTACCTGGTCGTGCGTGACGTAAATGGTGCTGGCCTTGCCATAGGCGCGGTGCAGCTTTGCAATTTCTACCCGCATCTGGGTGCGCAGCGCGGCGTCCAGGTTGGACAGCGGCTCGTCGAACAGGAATACACCGGGGTCGCGCACCAAGGCCCGGCCGATGGCGACGCGCTGGCGCTGGCCGCCGGACAGGGCACGTGGCAGACGCTGCAGTAGAGGCTCTATTTGCAGGACTTCCGCGATGCGCTGCACGCGGGCCTGTATCTCACCCTTGGGATAACCGGCCAGGCGCATGCCGAAGGCGATATTGCTGGCCACGTCCATGTGTGGGTACAGCGCATAGTTCTGGAACACCATGGCGATGTTGCGCTCGGACGGTGCCAGCTCGTTGACGCGCTGCCCGCCGATGTGCAGCTCGCCACTGCCGACTTCCTCCAGGCCGGCGACCATGCGCAGCAGTGTGGATTTGCCGCAGCCGCTGGGGCCGACGAAAACGCAGAATTCGCCATCGGCAATCTCCAGGGACACATCACGTACCACCGGTGCGGCGCCTTCGAATGCCTTGGTAATGCCGCGCAGACTTACGCCAGCCATGTGGAACTCCCTGTTGCGGTGAATGCCAGCCGTGCCGTGTGCATGCAGGCCAGCTGTATGCGTTGTAGGGCCACGTTGTCCGGGCTATCGGCCAGACGTTGCCAGGCAGAGTCCTCCATAAAGATGGGCAGTGCGCGGTTGGCCGCAATCACACGCAAAGTCAGTGCAGGCCAACGGCCGTTCTGCACAAAACGGTCCAGTCCGATGGACCAGGGCTCGCCATCGTTGAAATGGTCGTCCACCAGTTCGCCGTCGGCGTACAGCCGGGCGGCATCGCCCACGTAGTCCAGGGTCAGCAGGACGCGACCCGACGTTGTGGGCAGTTGGGCATCCAGATGCAAGCGCCATTGGCTGGCCTCTGCGAACTCGGCATCGTCTGGCGCCAGGGGCACAGGGCCTTGCCGCCAAGAGATGTGAGGCCCCATGCGCACGGTGGGCGGGTGGGGGTTGAGATGCAGCAACTCGGCCTGTGCGCTGTAAACCTGGCGCAAGGGCTCGCTGCCTACGAAGTCCACGAAGCCATCGCTCGCTGTTGCGCCCAAGTCATTGGCGGGATAGACGCTGACGTGGGCGGTGGCCGTTTGCGGCAATGAGAACACCAGCGCGTCTTCTTGCACATACAGGCTGTGTGGACACAGTACCAGGCGTTCGCGACCCAGCAAGCACAGGCGTTGGCATTGGTCGGCCAGGGTGCGAGATAACAAAAGTACGCGATGGCGCACACCGTCCGCATCTACCAGCTTGATCCATTGGGGTGCCGTGGAGGCGGGTGGCCGCACCACCCAGGTATCGGCGGTCTGCGACAGCCAGGTGGCCGGGGCTTCCACATGCTGCACGCTAAGGCGGTCGAAGCACAGCTCCGCTGGAATATCCGGGTGGCTGAACAGCACCAAGGTGTGGCTTCCATCTTCTTGCAAGCGTGTTAGTGGCTGCGCCGTGGCGTAGCGCAATACCGCCTTGCCCATGTCCAGGCCCACGGGCCAGATGAAGCTGGCGCCGCTCGGCACCTGTACCTTGGGGAACTGCACCATGGTGTCCGCGTACGTAACCTGCAGCTGCACCGCGTTGAACGCTGGCATGGGGTGGTGGCGCACATGGTTGTTGACAAACACGAAGCCTGTGCGCCCAGCGCCCCGGGCAGCAACGCGCAAATGCATGCGGTCTGCGGGGTCCACGGGTGCATCTGTCGGCACCACGGCTTCCATTGGGGCCAGCATGGCGCCGAATGCGGCCGTAAAGGAATGCAAGGCACGCAGACGACCGTACGAGGCCCGGCTTTGTCCGTACTGGCCTAGCGGCGCGCGGAAGTCATAGCCGAGTACGGGTACATCGTTCGGGTAGCCGGTGTCCTGCGTTTCGTTCAGGCGTCCGTGTGCGCTGTGCGGGTTGGTGCCGCCGTGGTACATGTAGTAGCCATACAGATTGGCTCCGGAGCCAATCTGTACCAGAGCCGTGGCGACCACGTCGTCGGTGCTGACCGCGGGGCGACGGTGGTAGGACACATGCATGCCGCCACCGGCTTCGGCCAGGAAAAAGGGGTAATGCCGCTTGTCGATCAAGGCCGTGGCAGGGGTACCTCCCACATTGCCCATTTCGCCGATGCTGCGGCTGGTGTTGAACAGAAATACGCCGGAGGCGGGCAGTGCCTCGCTGGAGCCGCTCCAGAAACCATCGGCATACGCGCCGGACACAGGCACGACCTCTTGTGGCGGAATGTCCAGCGTGGGCCAGCCCGTTACGGTGTACAGGGGCACGGTCAAGCCAGCCGCAATCGCCAGGCGTTTGAGTTCTGAAATGTGCTCCGCGCCACAGCCTGGCCCGATGCGGTCGTATTCGTTTTCCAGTTGCACGCCGATCACCGGGCCGCCATCGCACCACATCAGTCCACGCAGTTGCGCGCCGATCTGGTCGTAGAAGCCGGCTACGCGTTGCAGGTAGAGCGCGTCATTGCAGCGCAGTGCGCCGCCGTGTTGTAGCCAGTCCGGAAAGCCACCGTTGCGCGATTCGGCATGAACCCAGGGGCCGGGGCGCAGATAGAAGTCCAAGCCGACCTGTTTGACCAGCTCTACAAAGCGGCGCAGATTGCGTTGGCCGGCCCAGTTGAAGCTGCCTTCCACTTCTTCATGGTGGTTCCAGAAGACGTAGCTGGCAACGATGTCAATGCCGCCAGCGCGCATCTTCCGCAACTCTTCTTCCCACTCCGATTCGGGATAACGCGAGAAGTGGAACTCGCCCATGATGGGCAGCCAGGCCTGGCCATCGCGTTCCAGGTAGCTGCTATTGATCTGCAAGGAGCGGCCCGTGCACGGGTACTGCCCCAGGTGGAGGTAGTCGCGCTCCACGGCGGCAGGCGTGGATGGCAGGCGAACGGTCACAGCGGTTTCCTGCATCACAGGCCCTTGCGCGGCAGCATGGCACGTCCAAAAAACACCTGCTGGATGGAAGCAGGGGCAAAGCAAAAGCAGCTGTCAAAGTGGCACATGAAATTAGATTAAGCGTTTAACTTAAATGAATTCTCATGGCACGATGTGATCGGTGTAATCAGTGAAATCCCTATGGGGTCACGCAGCTTTACACTTTTATCACTGGGGAAATCCCTATTATTCGATGGGCGAACTTTTTGTGGCTTTTGGAAATCTATGGTTAATCGATTAATTTTTTGTAAAAATGAATGGCAAAAATCACCAAACAACCCTGTGCAAGGAGACAATTTCAATGAAGCTGGGTGTGTGTTATTACCCTGAGCAATGGCCGGAATCCCAATGGGCCACGGATGCTGCGGACATGGTTCGACTGGGCATCCAAGTGGTGCGTATTGCCGAATTTGCCTGGAGCCGCATGGAACCGGCGCCAGGCCAATACGACTGGACTTGGCTGGATCGGGCTATCCAAACGCTGGCCGATGCCGGGCTGAAGCTGGTGCTGGGTACGCCCACGGCAGCGCCGCCGCACTGGCTGGTCGCCCACCACCCCGAGATACTGCCTGTGGACGCGGCGGGGCGGGTCAAAGGCTTTGGGTCGCGCCGCCACTACGACTTTTCCAGTCCCGTCTACTTTGATGCGAGTCGCACCATCGTGGTGGCCATGGCTGCACGCTATGGTCGGCATCCTGCGGTGGTCGCCTGGCAGGTTGACAATGAATACGGTTGCCATGACACCGTGCTGTCTTACTCGCCTGCTGCGTTGCAGGGCTTCCAGCTATGGCTGGCGGAGCGCTATGGCTCTGTGGCCGCATTGAACCAAACCTGGGGCAATGTGTTCTGGAGCATGGAGGTCCACCGATTTGAAGATGTGGTGCTTCCGGTGGGGCTGCCCGCGCAGGTCAACCCCATCCATGCACTGGATTTCCGCCGCTATGCCTCTGACACCGTGCGTCGCTACAACCGCATGCAGGTGGACTTGCTGCGTCAGCATGCGCCAGGACGTGATGTGTTGCACAACTTCATGGGTTTCTATGCCGACTTTGAGCACCATGAAGTTGCCGCTGATCTGGACATTGCTAGCTGGGATAGCTACCCGCTGGGCTTGACGGACAGCACGCGCTTCATCCCCGATGATGAGCGCGTGCTATGGGCGCGAACCGGGCACCCGGACATTCCCGCTTTCCACCATGACCTGATGCGCGGCATGTGCCGTGGGCGCTGGTGGGTCATGGAGCAACAGGCTGGTCCGGTGAACTGGGCGCAGTGGAATCCCGCCCCTTTGCCCGGCATGGTGCGCGCCTGGACCTGGGAGGCTTTTGCCCATGGCGCAGAGCTTGTGTCTTACTTCCGTTGGCGGCAAGTGCCCTATGCGCAAGAGCAAATGCATTCCGGCCTGAACACGCCAGACAACCGGCTGGATATGGGCGGTGAAGAGGCCGCGCAGGTCGCTCGGGAGCTGATCCAGATGCCGCACTCGGCGATGCAACAGGCCCGCGTGGCCCTCATCGTGGATTACAGCTCGCAGTGGGTCTTCGGCATCCAGCCACAAGGAGCGGATTTTGATTACCAGGCCCTGGTGTTCGCCTACTACAGCGGGCTGCGCCAGTTGGGGTTGGATGTGGACATCCTGCCGGCGTCGGCCCCGCTGACGGGCTATGCCCTGGTGGTGATTCCCAGCCTGGCGGTGGTGGACGACGCGCTGGTGCAGCGCTTGCAAGACTGTTCTGCACACATTGTTTTTGGCCCGCGCACGGGCAGTAAAACTGGCGACTTTGCGATACCTGCTACGCTGCCACCCGGGCCACTGAGCCGTCTGTTCCCGCTGCGGGTATGGCGTGTCGATGCGTTGCGTCCAGGGGTGCAAGAGGCCGTTCTGGGCAATGGCGCGGCCCAGGGCTACTGCACGCGCTGGCGCGATCTGGTGGAGCCAGGCGACGGGGTGCAGGTAGATGCCGCATTCAGCGACGGAAACCCTGCGGTGCTTCGCCTGGAGCGCATGCGCTATTTCGCGGGCTGGATGGATGCGCCATTGTTGCAGAGCCTGTTGCGCCAAGCCACGGAGGATGCAGGCTTGCATCCACAGGCTTTGCCACGGGGTTTGCGGTTGCGGCGCCGAGGCGATGTGCAGTTTGCCGTCCACTACGGGCCCGGTGAGGTTCAGGTGCCGGCTCCGCCGGGTGCTGAGTTCATTCTGGGATCTGCCCAATTGGCGCCTGCGGGTGTGGCAGCTTGGCGTTGTGCTGGTTGAGCCGCGTACTGGCGTGCCGGAAGCACCGGTCCTGCAGTCCAGCCACGGTACAGTGGGGTCTGATCAGACCAGCCTTCCCCCTCCACCCCACAACCTGCGCGCAATGGCTACCTTGTTGATTTTTTGCTGCCTATGACCACGCTTGCTGAAGTTGCCCTGAAAGCCGGTGTTACGGCCGCTACTGTTTCCAACGTACTCCGTGCTCGTGGCAAGGTGGGCGAAAAAACCCGCCAGCGGGTGCTGGCTGCAGTGCAGGAGCTGGGCTACCGCCCGAACCTGACGGCGCGGGCTTTGGTGGAAGGGCGGCCACTGACGATTGCGCTCATCGTCTCCAGCATTGCCAACCCGTTTTATCCGGAGTTTGCGCTGGAGGTGGAAAAGGCCGTGCGTAAGCTGGGCTACTTTTTGCTTGTGTGCAATACCAACGACGATCCCGCGCAGGAAGTCGCCTACCTGGATGCCGTGGGCGGCTCGTTGGCCCACGGCGTGATGGTGATGAATGCCGACTTTGTACAGTTGGATGAATTGCGGGCTTTGCGCAAGCGGGGCGTGCCTGTAGTGCTATGTATGTGGGAGCGCCCGAGCGAACCGCCGGACCTTCCTTGCCTGGCCGTGGACTTCTACCAGGCAGGCGCCATTGCTGCCGAGCATTTGCTCAAACTGGGCCACCAGCGGATTGGCGCGGTGGTGGGTAGCGAGCCCAGCGGCAACCACATCTGGCGTTACCGGGGGTTTTGTGATGCCCTGGAGCGCGCAGGCGTGCCGCATGGTCCAGAGTCAGCACGCTTTGGCCGTGACAGTATCGATGCCGGGCGTAGTGCGGCCCATGCCTTGTTGGCAGGTGTGCCCAACCTCAGCGCCATCTTTACCTCCAACGACCTGCCTGCGATTGGCGTGCTGCAAGCCGCCGCCGATCTGGGGCTGCAGGTGCCCACGGACTTGTCGGTCATTGGCATCACCGATATCCAGCTGGCGCACCAGATGCGCCCGGCGCTCACCACGGTCGCCGTGCCGATTGGAGAGGCCGCAGAACTGGCGGTGTCGATTTTGATGGATGTCATTCACCAGCAAAGCGGCACCGCGCCCCAGATGAAGATCACCTCCGCGCCCCGTTTGGTGGTACGCGCTTCTACGGGGCGGGCGCCGGTGCTTCGATAAATACGGCGCGGATCAACGATAGATAGCACAGGCTGCGTATAGGTACGTACAAAGACGCGTCGTTTGCCTAGGCTTGATATCCCGTCAGCAGAAGGCCCAGGCCAGCCAGGCCGGGTCCTCTGCCATGTTCAGCAAAAAATAAATGCCTGCCTGGTGCCACATGAAGGCAGATAAGAGGGCTGCATCTCCCCAGGTCCGGGGTTTGGAAATGCCCGTGCGGGCGAGAAAAATCTTCAACCCGGAGGTCACTGGGTATGCGTTCTTGAGTCGAGGTACTGCGGTTGAATGCCGGCAGCGGCTTGCCGGTGCCGGCGCCTTTTCTGTTAGTTTATCGGACGGGTCTTGATGGCTTGCCGTCAAATATGCCTGCGCGAGGCTGAGTGCGGCGAAGCATAGGGCTCCGAGCAGGCATCAAATTCAGATACTTTTAGTTGGGTAATAAGGGTTTTTACTAGCCTTGTTCCGCAACAAAGTACAACAAGTCTCCTTTTGGGTATCGCTGGCGGCATGGGCTAACTCCTACGATCACGGCACCGATCCAGTGCAATCAATGCGCTAGCGGGATTAGTCCAAAAACCTCAGGAGACACTCCATGAAAATGAAAATTTGCGCAGCCGCCGTTGTCGCGATGCTGGGATCCGTCGGCGCATACGCTGCAACCGAACTGGTGATTGCGACCGTGAACAACGGCCACATGATCACCATGCAAAAGCTCACCAAGAACTTCGAAGCCGCCAATCCAGACATCAAGGTGAAGTGGGTTACTCTGGAAGAGGGGGTGCTGCGCCAGCGCGTCACCACCGACATCGCCACCAAGGGCGGCCAGTTTGACGTGATGACCATCGGCATGTACGAAGCACCCATCTGGTCCAAGAAAGGCTGGTTGGCACCGATCGTTACCGATGCGGCCTATGACGTGGACGACATGCTGCCCGCCATCCGTAACGGCCTGACGCTGGACGGCAAGCTGTATGCCGCGCCGTTCTACGGCGAAAGCTCGATGACCATGTACCGGGCGGATCTGGTCAAGGCCGCCGGCCTGACCATGCCTGCCAATCCTACCTGGACCGAGATGGCCAACATCGTCTCCAAGATCCACGATCCAGCCAAGGGCGTGTACGGCCTGTGCCTGCGCGGCAAGCCGGGCTGGGGCGACAACATGGCTTTCTTGAGCACCATGGTCAACACCTATGGCGGCCAGTGGTTCGACATGTCGTGGAAGCCGCAGATCGACACCAAGCCTTGGCATGACGCGATCAGCCAGTACGTGGACCTGATGAAGAAGTACGGCCCTCCCGGTGCTTCCGCCAACAGCTTCAACGAAAACCTGGCTTTGATGAACGAAGGCAAGTGCGGCGTGTGGATCGACGCGACGATCGCCGCTTCTTTCGTCAGCGACCCCAAGCAATCCAAGGTGGCTGACAAGATGGCATTCACCCAGGCCCCCACCGCCGTGACCGCCAAGGGCGCCAACTGGCTGTGGTCCTGGAACCTGGCGATCCCTGCTTCTTCCAAGAAGACGGACGCTGCGCAGAAGTTCATTACTTGGGCAACTTCCAAGGACTACGTGAACCTGGTGGCCAAGGAAGAAGGCTGGAACGCCGTGCCTACCGGCACCCGCAAATCCACCTACGCCAATCCTGAGTTCCAAAAGGTGGCCAAGTTTGCGACCGAAGAGCTGAAGGCCATCAACAGCGCCAACCCCAACGACAGCACCTTGCCCAAGTCGCCGTACGTGGGCGTGCAATACGCTGCGATTCCTGAGTTCCAGGCCATCGGTATTGCTGTCGGCCAGCAAATGAGCTCTGCCTTGTCTGGCAAGGTCACGGTAGACGCCGCACTGAAGACGTCGCAAACCGCTGCTGAACGTGAAATGACCAAGGGCGGCTACTACAAGAAGTAGGCTCCATCGCCCCCCGCCCCAGCCCTCTTCCGCGCGCGGAAGAGGGCGCTTGCGCCACTGCGCCTGAGGGATGGGGATTTCATGGCCTATCTCCGCTTTTGAAAGCAACACCATGAACCGATTTATTCCCCGTGCGTTGATGGCGCCCAGCATCATCACGCTGTTCCTGTGGATGATTGTTCCACTGGTGATGACGCTGTATTTCTCCGTCATCCACTACAACTTGATGCAGCCCGGCGAGACCGGTTTCGTCGGCTTGGAGAACTTTTCTTACTTCATTACCGACCCCGACTTCTGGCCTTCGGTGCTGCACACCCTGCAGCTGCTGAGCTCCGTGATCGTCATCACCGTGGTCTTGGGCGTAGGTCTGGCCTTGCTGGTGAACGAGCCGTTTCCTGGCCAGGGCATTGTGCGGGTGCTGCTGATCTCGCCCTTCTTCGTTATGCCCACGGTGAATGCCTTGCTGTGGAAGCACATGATGATGAACCCGATTTACGGTGTGCTGGCCCACGTGTGGCAGTTCTTTGGTGGCACGCCGATTGACTGGATGACTGACTTCCCGTTGCTGTCGGTGATCATCATGCTGTCCTGGCAGTGGCTGCCGTTTGCCTGCCTGATTTTCATCACCTCGCTGCAGTCACTGGACCGTGAGCAGATGGACGCCGCGGGCATGGACGGTGCCAACGCCTTTGACAAGTTTTACTACCTGGTGCTACCCCATATGGGGCGCTCGATTGCAGTGGTGATCATGATCGAGATGATTTTCCTGCTGAGTGTGTTCGCTGAAATTTTCACCACCACCGGCGGCGGCCCGGGCAATGAAAGTACCAACCTGGCTTTCCTGATTTTCAAACAGGCACTGATGAACTTCGATGTGGGCGTAGCCTCGGCAGGCGCACTGTTTGCGGTGATTCTGGCCAACATCGCATCCGTATTTTTGGTGCGCCTGGTAGGCAAGAACCTGGACTGAACGGGAGCACGACCATGATGAAAACCAAACCCTTTCCCATCGTCCGCACCGTGTGTGCCTGGGGCGTAGCGCTGTTCCTGTTCTTCCCGTTGTTCTGGCTCACGCTGACGGCATTCAAGACCGAAGGCCAGGCGATTGCCTCGCAGCTGTTCTTCTCGCCCACACTTGCCAGCTTTGTCGAAGTCCAGGTGCGCAGCGACTACCTGCTGTTCGCCAAGAACTCGCTGATCACCAGCCTGGGCTCCACCATTCTGGGCATTCTGATTGCCGTGCCGGCGGCCTACTCGATGGCCTTCTTCCCGACCAGGAAGACCCGCGACATTCTGCTGTGGATGCTGTCTACCAAGATGATGCCCGCCGTGGGAGCGTTGGTGCCGGTGTATGTGATGGCACAGACCGTGGGCATGCTGGATTCGCTGACCGCGCTGGTCATTGTGTTCACGCTGTCGAACCTGCCCATCATGGTGTGGATGCTGTACAGCGCGTTCAAGGAAGTGCCCAAGGACATTCTGGAGGCCGTGCGCCTGGACGGCGCCACGGTGTGGGAAGAGTTCCGCTGGGTGATCCTGCCGCTGTGCATGGGAGGCATCGCCTCCACCGGTCTGCTGTGCCTGGTGCTGTCATGGAACGAGGCCTTCTGGGCTTTGAATCTGACCTCTGCCAATGCGGGCACGCTGGCTTCGCTGATCGCCTCGTACTCCAGCCCTGAGGGCTTGTTCTGGGCCAAGTTGTCCGCAGCGTCGCTGATGGCCATCGCCCCCATCATCGTGTTCGGCTGGTTCAGCCAGAAGCAACTCGTCCAAGGTTTGACCTTCGGCGCCGTCAAGTAAAGGAACCACCATGTCATTTTTACAACTCCGAGGCGTTGAAAAATTCTTCGCCGACCACCGCGCCATCAAGGGTATTGATCTCGATATCAACAAGAACGAGTTCATTGTTTTCGTCGGCCCCTCCGGTTGCGGCAAGTCCACCCTGCTGCGCATGATTGCCGGGCTGGAAAGCATAGACGGCGGCTCGCTGCATGTGGACGGCCGTGACATCACCCACCTGCCATCGTCACAGCGTGATCTGGCAATGGTGTTCCAAAGCTATGCGCTGTACCCGCACATGACGGTGTACGACAACATGTCGTTCGCGCTGAAGCTCGCCAAGGTGCCGGCTGCTGAAATCAAACAGAAAGTGGAGAGCGCGGCCGAGAAGCTGAACCTCACGCCGTATTTGAAGCGCACACCCAAGGAGTTGTCCGGTGGCCAGCGCCAGCGCGTCGCGATTGGCCGCGCCATCGTGCGTGCACCCAAGATCTTCTTGTTCGACGAACCCCTGTCCAACCTGGATGCGGCCCTGCGTGGCCAGACCCGGGTCGAGATCCACAAGCTGCACCGCGCGCTCGGCGTGACCACCATCTACGTGACCCACGACCAGGTCGAGGCCATGACCCTGGCCGACCGTGTGGTGGTGCTGCGCGACGGCGCTATCGAACAGGTAGGTGCCCCGCTGGAGCTGTACGACAAGCCGGCCAACCAGTTTGTGGCGCAGTTCATCGGCATGCCGTCGATGAACATCGTCAAGGCGGCCCAGCTGTCGCAGTTTGGCGCGCTGGCCGGGCAGGCCGCGGGCCGGGTTCCGGCAGACGGCCTGATTGGCGTGCGGCCCGAGGGTGTGCGGGTGCTGCCCGTGGGGAGTGCTGGTGTACCGGGCAAGGTGGAACTGATCGAGGCCCTGGGTGCCGACACGTTGATCCACGTGGACGTCATGGGCACGCCCATGATCTCGCGCCAGGCCGAACGCACCAGCTTGCATATTGGCGACCCCGTGTCCCTGGAGTTCGACCTGAACACCTTGCATTGCTTCGACAAGGCCGGCCGCATGGTCGCTCTGGCGTAAGGAGGTGGTGGCCATGTCTTCTACCGAAAACTATGTGATGCTGCACCTGGGCGTGGGCTCGTTCCACCGCGCCCACCAGGCTTTGTATATGCACCGCCTGCGGGCCTCCGGTGACACGCGCTGGTCGCTGGCCGGTGGCAATACCCGCCCCGACATGCCGGAGACCATGGCCGCGCTGGCAGCCCAGGGTGGAGCCTATACGCTGGAGACCGTGACCCCGGCCAACGAGCGCAGCTACGAGCGCATCGAATCCATACGCCGCATCCTGCCCTACGACCCCAGCCTGGCGGGCCTGATCGACGTAGGGGCCACGGCCAGCACCCGCATCATTTCCTTTACCGTCACCGAGGCGGGTTACTACCTGGATGCGCATGACGCGCTCGACCTCAGCGTGGCCGACCTGGCTGCCGATCTGCAGCGCGCCAAAGCAGGCCAACCCGGTGGCAGCATTTATGCCGCGCTGACCGCCATCTTGCGCGAGCGCATGCGCCGTGGCAGCGGTGCCGTGACCCTGCTGAACTGCGACAACCTGCGCCATAACGGCGACCGGGTGCGCAAGGGCTTGCTGTCTTTCATCCAACTGGCGGGCGACAGCGCTTTGCACGCCTGGGTACAGGCCAACACCACCTGCCCGAATGCCATGGTAGACCGCATCACGCCGCGCCCGGCGCCCGAGCTGCGCCCGCGCGTGTTTGCCGCCACTGGTTGGGACGATGCCGCGCCCATCATGGGTGAATCTTTCATCCAGTGGGTGATTGAAGACAATTTCGCCAACGGACGCCCCGCTTGGGAAACGGTGGGCGTGCAGATGGTGGCGTCCGTGGCGCCGTTCGAAGAGGCCAAGATCCGCCTGCTGAACGCCACCCACAGCTGCATTGCCTGGGCGGGTACGCTGGCCGGCTACCAGTACATCCATGAAGGTACGCATGACCCGCGTATCCGCAAGATGGCCTATGACTACGTGACCACCGACGTCATGCCCTGTCTGGACACCCCAGCACACCCCAGCCCGCTGGACCTGGCGGCCTACCGCGATACCGTGCTGGACCGTTTTGGCAACGCCGCCATTCTGGACACCAACCAGCGCGTGGCGGCCGACGGCTTCTCCAAGATTCCCGGATTCATCGCCCCCACCGTGCGCGAGTGCCTGGTGCGTGGCGCCACGATCGACGCCGTGGCCGTGCTACCGGCGCTGTTCTTGGCCTTTTTGCAGCGCTGGCACCGTGGCGAGCTGTCTTATGTTTACCAGGACCAGGCCATGGACCCGGCCGTGGCGCACGCCATGTGCGAGGCGGCTGACCCGGTCCTCGCACTGGCGGGTAACGTCCCCTTCTGGGGCGAGCTGGCCGGTGATCCGCGCCTGGTCGCTGCCCTGCATAACGCCGCGACCCAAGTCAAGCAATTCACCAAGGACGAAAAATGAGCACCCTCCAACGCCTGGCTGGACAACATGCTTTGCTGACCGGCACCGCCGGCGGTATTGGCCTGGCTGCGACCACCGCCTTCTTGCGCGAAGGCGCGCATTGCACCGCCGTCGATCTGGCTGCCACGCCCTCGGCCGCCCTGCAAGCCCTGCAGGCGCAGTACCCCGATCAATTTCAGTACCTGAGCGCCGACGTGTCGCGCCAGGACAGCATAGACGCCATGGTGGCCGCTGCCCGGGCCAAGTTTGGCACCATCACCACGTTGTTGAACAACGCGGCCGTGTTCAGCCTGGGCGATATTTTGCAGATCACCGAGAAGCAATACGAGGTGATCTTCAATGTGAACGTCAAAGGCATGTTCTTCGTGATGCAGGCCGTGCTCAAGCAGATGGTGGCCGATGGCTGCAAGGGCAGCGTTACCAATCTCGCATCGCAGGCCGGCCGCCGCGGCGAGGCGCTGGTCGCCCACTACTGCGCCAGCAAGGCCGCGGTCATCAGCTACACCCAGTCGGCTGCGTTGGCCATGGCACCGCACGGCATCCGCGTCAACGGCATCTCGCCGGGCGTGATCGACACCCCGATGTGGAAAGACGTGGACGCCCAGTTCGCCAAAGCCGAAGGCCTGCAGATCGGTGAGAAGAAGAAGGCCGTGGGCTTGGCCGTGCCACTGGGCTACATGGGCGCACCCGAAGACGTGGCCCGGGCCGCGGTTTTCCTCGCCAGCCCCGAGGCTTCTTACATTACCGCCCAGACGCTTAACGTGGACGGTGGTAATGTGATGAGCTAAGTCAAAGGAGATAAGCATGGTCAGCCTGCGCCAACGCGCCCGCGAACCGGAGCTGGAGCATGACATGGGCCGCGACCCGACCCTGGGTTACGAGCCGCATGAAAGCCACAGCAGCTTGCGCTATCTGGAGCACGGCATACCCACGCCGCTGGTGCGTTGGCACCAGCACGAGGAATGCGAGCTGCACCTGATCGTGCAGACCCGGGGCAAGCTGTTCGTGGGCGACTACATCGGCCACTTCGAACCTGGCAACCTGGTGCTGACCGGGCCGCGCCTGCCGCACAACTGGATTTCCGGCGACGACCCCGATAAGGTGGTGCATCTGCGCGACATGGTGCTGCAGTTCTCCGAAGCACCACTGCGCCAGATCGGCAGCGAGGTGGGGGAGCTGCAAGCCGTGTTACCCCTGCTGGAGCGGGCCCGCCACGGCATCGAGTTCTTCGATATGAGCGAGATGGCGCGCGATGCCCTGGTCCGCATCAAGCACAGCCATGGCCTGGCCCGGTTTGGCGAGTTTCTGATGCTGCTGGACAAGCTGGCCCGCTGCACCGACTACCGGCTGCTGTCCACGGTGCAGATGCAGAGCTTTGACGACGACGCCTCGCTGGCGCAGATCAGCGGCATCGTCAGCTTCCTGACCGAACACAGTGCCGAGCAGTTCACCATGGCCGAGGTGTCGGCCCGCGTCAATATGACGGAGAGCCAGTTCTCGCGCTATTTCCGCCGCGCTACCGGCAATACTTTCACCGACTTCGTGAACCGCCTGCGCATCAACCGCGCCTGCCAGCTGTTGATGGAGACAGACCGCTACATCAACAATGTGTGCTACGACGTGGGCTTCAATAATGTGGCCAATTTCAACCGCCGTTTCATGCAGATCAAGGGTATGACGCCGAAGGAATTTCGCCGCCAGGCCGAAGCCCGATTTGGTGGTAAAAACCCCTAGTGCTATATAAAACATAGCTGCTTGCGCAGGAAGAATATGCGGTAGAGTTAGTTTGTCCTTAGAACTAAAGCGGTGCGCCAAGCCCCAGGCAGCCAGGTCACCCAATTCCTACTTTCCCCCGTACTTTCTATCCATAAGGCAATGCCATGTATCTTGGACTCGATTTAGGCACCTCTGAACTCAAAGCCTTGCTGTTGGCCGACGACCACCGCGTGGTCGCCGTAGCCCATGCGCAGCTCACCGTACAGCAGCCCAAGCCCCTGTGGTCGGAGCAGGACCCGCACAGCTGGTGGCTGGCGCTGGAGTCGGTGATGGACCAACTGGCCGCTGGCCACCGGGCCGACTTGTCCGCCGTGCGGGCCATCGGCCTGTCCGGCCAGATGCATGGTGCCGTGCTGCTGGATGCGCAGGACAAGGTGCTGCGCCCGGCGATTTTGTGGAACGACGGCCGCAGCGGCGCTGCCTGCGAGGCCCTGACCCGGGCCGTGCCCGAAGTCGGCCAGATCACCGGCAACCTGGCCATGCCCGGTTTCACCGCCCCCAAGTTGTGGTGGCTGCGTGAGCACGAGCCCGATATCTACCGCCAGACCGCCCGCGTGTTGCTGCCCAAGGACTATCTGCGCCTGCTGCTGACCGGCGAGGCCGTGACCGACTGCTCCGACGCCTCGGGCACGCTGTGGCTGGACGTGGGCGCGCGGCGTTGGTCACCCAAGCTGCTGGACGCCTGTGGCCTGTCCGAGTCGCATATGCCCCGTGTGGTGGAGGGTAGCGAGGTGTCTGCCGGTTTGTCTGCGGCCCTGGCCCAACGCTGGGGCCTGCGCGCCGGCCTGCCAGTGGCGGGCGGCGGCGGCGACAACGCGGCCAGCGCGGTCGGCATGGGCGTGGTGTCGCCGGGGCAGGGCTTTGTCTCGCTGGGCACCTCGGGGGTGGTGTTCCTGGCCACCGACAGTTTCCGCCCGAACCCGGCGCAGGCCGTGCACGCCTTTTGCCACGCGCTGCCAAACCGCTGGCACCAGATGTCGGTGATGCTGTCGGCCGCCAGCGCCGTGACCTGGGCCACCAAATTGCTCAAGTTCGAGAACGAAGCCGCGCTGCTGGCCGCGGCTGCCCAGCTGTCGCCCCAGGCCCGGGCCCAGGCGCCGCTGTTCTTGCCCTATCTGTCGGGCGAGCGTTCGCCCCACAACAACCCGAACGCCCAGGGCGTACTGTTTGGTTTGACGCACAGCGTGGATGCCTCGGCACTCGCCTACGCCGTGGTCGAGGGCGTGAACTTTGGCCTGTGTGACGGCTGGCGCACGCTGGCCGCCGACCAGCCGGTGCATGCCCTTTCTGTGGTGGGTGGTGGCGCCCGCAGCGCCTGGTGGTCGCAAGAGCTGGCGAATACCCTGGGTGTCTCTCTGGTCACGCAGGAAGGCGGCGCTACTGGCGGCGCCCTGGGCGCAGCGCGCCTGGCCTGGCTGGCGGATGGCGGCACTGAGTCCGATGTTTGCCCCAGCCCGCCCGTCGCCCAGCGCTTCGAGCCCGTGGCGCAGACCGAGGCGGCAGTGGCCCGCTACGCCCGTTTCCGGGCGCTGTACCAAACCCTGCGCAGCAGCTTCCCAGCTTGACAAAAGTTTATATGTGTTTTAGGCCTCTAGCGCAGGTATCACCTTCGCAGGTAGCTATTGAATAGATAGCAATTGCCCACATGCCCCAAGCTTCGCATTCGCGTGCCCCCACTGCCGAATGGCAGGTGTTGCACATCCATCCCGGGGCACCGGCCAAGCCGGCGCTAGGTGCGTCCTGCAATGGCTGTGGTGTGTGCTGCCTGTCAGCCCCTTGCCCTTTGGGCATTCTGCTGTCGGGGCGGCGTAAAGGTGCCTGCGCGGCCTTGCGTTGGGACGATGCGCAGGCGCGCTATCTGTGCGGCGCCATCAGCCAGCCCGCCGATGTGCTGGGTCCACGCATGCACTGGGCGGTACCCTGGCTAGGCCGCTGGGCTCGGCGCTGGATCGCCGCTGGCGTGGGCTGCGACTCCACGCTGGAGGTGGAGCGCTAAGAGCCTGTTCAAAATATTTTGAGAAGCAGAGCCAGGAATGCTAGATGAATGAACTGCAAGCTGGTGTTCAAGAGCCTCTCGCAGTTCTTCCACGGCCGCCGGTTCTTCTCCAGCCACGCGAAGCTGCGCTCCACCACCCAGCGCTGGGGCATGACCTTGAAGGTATGGAGCTCACTGCGTTTGGCTATCTGCACTCCCACGTGCTCGTCCAGGATGTCTGCTACGCCCTGGGCAAAGGGTTTGTCCACGTAGCCGCTGTCACATAGCAGGCTTTGCACCTTGCTGAGGGCCGGTTTACAGCGCTGCAGTGCCTGCAGCGCC